>JACPLA010000023.1 GCA_016186715.1 Ignavibacteriales bacterium
GACAGCCATGATATTGAATTCCAGGAATTGCGCCGCAGAGGCAAAATGCACGTGGTTGTCGTTAAAACCTGGAACCACGAAAGCCCCACGCACGTCTAAAAGCCTTGTGCCCTGAGTGCGCGATTTCAAGACATCTTCGTTCGACCCGACAGCGGTAATCCGGCCCGAGGACATGGCAATGGCTTCCGCCAAGGGCTGGCGTTCATCGACAGTCCACACCGTTGCGTTGTGAATAATCAGGTCTGTCGACTGGGGGGAAACGGGGACGGGAAGGAAAAACCAAAGCAAAAGGCGTTTCATGGCGGCGCTCCGGCAAACCACATGAAAGAAAAACGAATTTTGAGGAAATAGCAAATGCGACTCTGGCCGGCGATGAGACGGGGCCTGCCGGAAAAGCTTGCATTTCCACTATCTTTTTTATAAAATTGTTTCGCTTTCTTGAGTACTGCTGTGCGGGATCCGTGTGAAGCGGTACATCCTATCAAGTACTAAACCCACAACAACATGGCAATAGCTGTCCGCAACCTGACGAAGTATTACGGTCAAGAAAAGGCCATTGACGATATCTCGTTCGACGTCAAGACGGGCGAAATCCTCGGGTTCCTCGGACCCAACGGCGCCGGAAAGACGACGACGATGAAAATCATCACGTGTTACATGCCGCCGTCGTCGGGTACTGTGGACGTTGAAGGCTATGATATCTTCGACCATGCGCTTGACGTGCGCCGGAAGATCGGCTACCTGCCGGAATTGAATCCACTCTATCTGGACATGAATGTGATAGAGTACCTCGACTACTCCGCCAGGCTGCACGGAATGAAAAACGCGGGCATCAAAGGGCGCATGCGGGAGATGATCGATGCCTGCGGCTTATCCGAAGTCCGCCACAAAGATATCGGGGAGCTTTCCAAGGGCTACCGCCAGCGCGTTGGGCTTGCACAGGCGATGATCCATGACCCGGACGTCCTGATTCTCGATGAACCGACAAGCGGTCTCGACCCGAACCAGATCGTCGAGATTCGAAACCTCATCAAGAAACTCGGCCGCGCAAAGACCGTCATCCTGTCGACACATATTCTTTCAGAAGTTCAGGCCACGTGCGACCGCGTTATTATTATTAATGACGGAAAAATTGTCGCCGACGGGACTCCTGAGCAACTGAAGCAGGATTTCCGCGGAACCGAGACGATCTCAGTTGAACTCAAGACGAAATCCGCCAATGTCATGACAGAGGTTTTCCCAAAACTAAAGGATCTTTCGCAGGTTGAGTCCGTTGAATACCGCGGCCAGGAAGGGGACGCACACCGGTTCACTGTGCATACAGCAAAGGGCAGCGACCCGCGCGAACAACTGTTCCGGCAGGCGGTGTCGGAGGGATGGGTGCTTCTCGAAATGTCGCGAAAATCTACAAGCCTCGAAGAGGTCTTCCACAAACTGACGACGGCGGACCCCGCAAAGCCATGACGACGCCAGCGATAAAATTCGACCTCAAGGCAACTTTGAAGAACTTCAGCAACGTCGGCACGATTTTCCGGAAAGAGCTTCGTTCATACTTCAACTCCCCGGTGGCGTATGTTGTGATCATTGTTTTCCTCGGCTTCATCGAGTGGTTTTATGCGAGCGACATGTTCAAGGTCAACCTCGCGACAATGCGCGACATGTTCACCCTCGTGCCGTGGATTTTTGTCTTCGTCGTTCCGGCGATCACAATGCGCCTGATTGCGGAGGAACGAAAAGCCGGCACCATCGAGCTCCTGACCACACGGCCGCTGAACGATGCTGAAATTGTGCTGGGAAAATTCCTCGCCGCCTGGGCGCTGATTTGCATCTCGCTGCTGCCGACTCTGGTGCATTATATAACTATCGCTTTTCTGGGCGACATTGACCACGGCCCCGTGATTGGCGGATATCTAGGCCTTATGCTGATGGCGGGGGTCTTTGTCGCTGTGGGCCTGTTTGCTTCAAGCCTCACGGAGAATCAAATCGTCGCCATGATCATCGGCCTTGTGTTGATGTTCGCGCTGATGATTCTTGATAAAATTCTCATTTACGTCCCTGAATTCATGAATACGATTGTCGAATTCATCGGCGTGGATTTTCATTTTTCGAACATCGCCCGCGGCGTCATCGACTCGAGAGATATTATCTATTTTGCTTCGATCCTTGGTTTCATGCTGTATCTGTCCACACTCTCTCTTGGCCGGCGCAAATGGTAAACCACGAATTACTTGGCACTCATGAAGATTAAGAAAACTCAAGCCCTTATTCGTGCTGCGCTGATTCTCAGCATTCTCGTCCTGCTGAACTTCATTTCCGTCCGCCTCTTTGGGCGACTGGACCTGACGAAGGGCGGAGTTTATACACTTTCCGACGCGAGCAGGAATCTCGTTGGCTCTCTCGATGACCGCGTTACCGTCAAAGCGTTTTTCACGGAAGACCTGCCGGCTCCTTACAACAGCTACCGTCGTGCGGTGCTCGATATTTTGAACGAGTACAAGGCCTATTCAAAGGGCGATTTGACGTTTGAGTTTATCAACCCGCAGGGAGAAAAAGGCGAACAGAATGCGCGAGAACAGGGAATTGCCCCGGCGCAGGTGAATGTCTTTAAAGAAGACAAGCTCGAGGTTGCGCGTGCGTATTTCGGGCTCGTGTTTCTCTATGAAGACCGGAAGGAAGTCCTTCCCGCGGTGCAAAACCTCAGCTCTCTCGAATACGACATCAGCAGCACGTTGAAAAAGCTCGTCGCTGTCACCAAGAAAAAGATCGGATATACCACAGGCCATCAGGAGGCGGCGTTAACGGAACTGAGGCAGGCACACCAGATCATCAGCGAGCAGTACACCGTCGTGCCGGTCGATGTAAGCTCGGGCGGGCCCATCCCTCCGGACATTGCTGCTCTTCTGGTTATTGCACCTCAGTCAAAGTTTTCGGACAGCGCAAAATACGCCATCGACCAGTACGTGATGGCCGGCGGAAAAACCGCCTTTTTCATCAACAAGATGAACGCCAATCTTCAGCAGCGCTTTGCCCAGCCTTTGGACGTCGGGCTGGATGACCTTCTCGAGAATTTCGGCGTGAGAGTGAACGCAGACCTCATCCGCGATGTGCAATGTGCGAACATTCAGATGGTACAGCAGCAAGGGGCTTTCCAGTTGGCCAGCCAGGTTCGATTTCCGTACATGCCGGTCAGTTCCAACCTCGATAAGTCCAATGCAATGGTGAAGGATCTGGAGGGTATTACGTTCCTCTTCGTCAGCTCGGTGGACACCAGCATGGCAAGCATCAAAGGAGTAAAAGCAACCGTCCTGGCGCGGTCCTCAAAACAAAGCGGCCGTCAGGCCGGGTTCCTGATGATCGACCCATTGCACCAATACACAAAGGCGGATTTTACCGAGACAGGGATTCCGATGGCCGCCCTCGTCGAAGGCTCGTTCAAGAGTCTCTTTGAAGGAAAACAACCTCCCGCTTCTTTGACGCAGAGCCCCCAAACGAGAATTGTCGTCGTCGGCGACGGTGATTTCTTCAGGGATGACCTTCGGTCGCGAGATAACTTTGCGTTTTTTGCCAACATCGTTGACTATTTAGCCGACGATGCAGGACTCATCACCATTCGTTCAAAAAACGTCGATCAACCTCCTCTCGAACAAATTTCTGACGGGACGCGCCAGCTGTTAAAATACACCAACCTCCTGTTGCCGCCCCTTCTCGTGGCCGGTTACGGCGTGTTCAGATGGAGACGACGTGTGTCATTGAAGAAATCATTAGAAGCGCAATTGTAAGCCCCTCCTCGTATGAAACAGAATAGTCTTCTCATCGGCCTTCTGGCGGTTCTCCTCGTGGTTGCGTACATCGTCCTGCAGAAACCCGGCGAGCAAAGTCTTTCCGACGAGCGGACCGGCACGCTTGTGGAAATCGACTCTCTCAAGGTCGACAGAATAGAAATCAAAACCAATACACTCGACCTGACCCTCGAAAAAAAAGGGGTCGACTGGTTTGTGTCGAAGCCATTGCAGTCGCGGGCCGACCAGAATAATGTGGCGAACCTCATTCACCAGTCGAAAAACCTCGGAGTGAAGAGCATCGTGTCAACGAATCCAGAAAAACATTCTTTGTTCACCGTCGATTCGACAGGCACGACCGTGAAAATGTACGAATCGGGAGCGGAGCGCGTAGCGTTCATCGTGGGAAAACCAAGCTCCAGTTTTTCTGAAACCTATGTTCGGAAAGTTCAGTCGAACGACGTTGCCCTCGTAGGGGGAGGCCTCGGCTACATCTACAACCGTGCTCTGCGCGAGTGGCGCGACAAAAACATTGCGGCTGTACCCCAGGAAAACATTCGAGAAGTAAAGTATCAATACGGCGACACCACCTTTATCCTCGCGTTCAAAGACAGTGTGTGGATGATCGGGAGAGATTCAACGGACGCATCCTCCGTCCAGGCCCTCCTGCGAAATCTTTCGACAGTCCTTGCCGACGACTTCATCGATACTCTCCTGACACCACAGCCAAAAATCTCCGCGCAGATTTCGTACAACGACATCCAGTTGCGTTTCGCGTTCTCCAAACCCGCGGGCAAGTATTTCGTTCAGTCGTCAGCTTCTCCGCAATGGTTTGTCATGGAACAGTGGCGTGCACAACAGCTGTTGAAGCGAAAAAAAGAGCTCGTGAAAGCGCGCTCCTAACACGCTCCTCCCTTTCTTCCTTGCGTCGCTGCGCAAATTTGGTTACTTTGACTGACGTTGTTCGTCGGCTTCTTTGAATCTCGCTGGAGTTAACGTACTATGATCCGTACTGCTATTCATCTTGTCGCTTCGGCGACTTTTTTTGCCTTTATCGGGTGCTCCGGTTCTTCCGTCGTCGCTACCATCGGCTCCGAGAAACTGACGCTCGAGGAATTCGAGGAGACGTATGCGAAAAACAACGGCGGCTGGGACGCAAGCGCCGCGTCTTCTCTGGAGGACCGGGAACGGTTTCTCGACCTGATCGTGAAGTTCAAGCTCAAGGTTCTCGAGGCAAAATCCCAGGGACTCCCTCAGGATACCGCCATCCAGAACGAGCTCGACTCCTACTATTTGTCCGTTGCACAATCGTACATGCTGGAGAAGGAACTTGTGGAGCCGCAGCTCCGCGAGCTTTATCACCGGAAATCGGAAGAGATCCGGGCGAGCCACATTCTGATCCGGGTGGTATCCAACGCAGCGCCCGCCGAAACGCTTGCCGCATACACCAAAGCCATGGAGATTCTCAGCTTACACCCGAGTGTGAGTTTCGACAGCCTTGCCTTTGTGTATTCGGAAGACCCCAGTGCAAAAACCAATAAGGGAGACCTTGGATTCTTCAGCCTCGGACGGATGGTCCGGGAATTTGAGGACGCCTGCTACGGACTCCAGCAGGGCGAAATCACAAAAACCCCCATTCGTTCACAGTTCGGCTATCATTTGATAAAGGTGACAGCCCGCAGGCCTAATCTCGGCTCCCTGCGAGTCAGCCACATTCTGAAGCGTTTTTCTCAGGACCAGCATGACTCCACAACTGTCCGCGATTCCGCTCGGGCGCTGTACGACCGCATCCGGCAAGGGCTTTCGTTCGACCAGGCGGCCCAGCTGTACAGCGACGACCCCGGGAGCGCCGACCGTGCAGGCGATTTGGGCTTTTACGAGCCAGGCATCCTGCCGCCAGCAATATCCGAAGCACTCTCGACATTGCCGTTGAACACAGTCGGCGAGCCCGTGAAGGTTCCGTACGGCTACCACATCTTTAAAGTGACCGAACACAAACCGATCCCCTCGTATGCCGAGATGGAAAAAGACCTTCGGCAAACGTACCAACAGCAGCGATACTCCAGTGACCTTGAGAATTACACCCGGTCGCTCCGAACACAGTACGCCGCTGATCTCGACGGCGCTGTTGTTCAAAGACTGAGCACATCATTCGACCCGTCGAAAACTCCGGCGGCAGAAGCATGGAGCGATACGCTTCGAGAGGATTTTCTTCCTCGGACTTTGTATTCCGTTCGAACAAAGACATTCACGGTGAGCGGCTTCGTTGAAAAAATGGACGCCAGTCCGGAATTCAGAACTCAACCACTGTCTCCTCAAAATATCAAGAACACAATTGAGCGCTTGTTGGACTCCGAGGTCCTTGAGGAGCATGCACGGGACGCGATGAAGCGCCATCCTGCTTTTGCGAAACTCATGGATGAATACCGTGACGGAATACTTTTGTACCGTATTGAACAGGATGAAATCTGGAAAAAGGTCACGGTGCATGATTCGCTCCTGAAGCCGTACTACGAAAAGACCAAAGAAAAGTACCGCTGGCCCGAGCGTGTAAACTTTGCCGAAATCTTCGTTACGTCGGACAGCCTGGCGAAGCGCGCACATTGGAAGCTTCAATACGGCGAGGAGTTTTTGTCTGTGGCGGAAGAATACACGATGCGCTCGGGCTACAAAGAAAAGTTGGGCGTCTGGGGTTTTCAGCCTTTTACATTGAATGACCTTGCCCGCAAGGCTTCCACGATGGCGGTGGACAGTGTCACCGAACCCTTCAAGTATCAAAACGGCTGGTCAATTGTGAAAGTGCTCGGCCGTGACAGCGCCCGCGTGAAAACGTTCGAAGAAGCCGGGCCGGAACTCATGAGCGGTTTCCAGGAAGAGGCTTCCAAAGCACGGGAGCGACAATGGGTGGAGGCATTGACAAAGAAGTACGGAGTCGAATTGAACAAGAAAACCCTTGCCGAGGCGTTCAAGAGGAAAAGGCTTGAGACTCAGTAACGCATGTGTTGCGCTGGTGTTCACGTTCATACTGCTTGGCTGCCAGAAACAGGATTCATCAGGGTCCGTTATCGCCCGCGTGGACGATCAAACCTTAACGATGGAACAAGTGCGGGCACAGGTCGATACCTCGCGTCCCGTGTCTCAAGCGCAACTTCAGCAATACATTCAGCAGTGGCTTACGGAAGAGATTCTCTATCGTGAAGCAGTCCGGCGCGGGCTCGACAGAAGTGAACACGTAAACACACGGCTCAGGGAAACACGTCGTCAGCTTGCCATCAACGGCCTGCTTGAGCAGGAGGTCTATCACGACAGGGTCGCTCCCCCGCTGGTCAGTTATGTGCTGTTCCGACAGCGTGATGCAGCAACATCGTTTCGCAACTCGGTGCTCGGCGGAACTCCCTGGCCGAACGCCCTTCGGGAAACTTTGGGGAATCCTGAACAAGCAAGCCTTGTTGTTGCTTCCATGGATTCGATTTATCACACGCAAGCTTCCCTGTTTCCGCCCGAGCTCTGGAGAGTTTCCGTCGCAGTGAATGTGCGGGAACCGTCATTCCCTATCAATACGTCCGACGGGTATTATGTCCTCATCACGTGGCGGTTGATGAGACAAGGCCAGCAGCCGGACTTCCGGTATGTAGCGGACGAAATTCGTGGCAGGATAACAGTCGAAAGACGGCGCAGGATTTACGACAGTTTGCTCGAGAACCTCCGGGCGCAACATTCTGTTGAAGTCTTCACAACCTCTGCCATTGCAGATACGGCTTCCGACCGACGACCTCTGGATTAAGAACATTTATGAATGGACGACACTTTCTGGCTTTGCTGTTCCTGTGCTTTTCAGCGTCCCACGTTTTTTCGCAAACGCTCGTCGACCGAGTAGTCGCCGTCGTGGACAAGGAGATTATCACCGATTCTGAGCTGCAGGAGCGTGTTGCTTTTGTCGCGATGCAAAACCGTCTGGACGCGGCAAAACCCGAACTCAAGAGCCAGATCCTTGAATCGATGGTGGCCGAAAAACTCATTCTTGCCCAGGCTCTTATCGACAGTATCGAAGTCACCGATGAGCAGGTCAGCCAGGCGCTCGACCAGCAGCTGCAAAACATCGTTCGGCAGCTTGGCTCGACAGAGCGCGTGGAGCAGTATTACGGTAAACCGATCAACCGTATTAAGCGGGAATTCCGGGATGAAATGCGGAAACAGCTCCTCGTGCAGAGAGTGCGTCAGGCGCGTGAGGCTGCGCTGAGTGTTGCACGCCGCGAGGTGGAAGAGTTTTATGCCACCTACAAGGACAGTCTTCCGCGCGTGCCGGAGGAGTTTACCCTCAGTCATCTGTTCATGGTTCCGAAAGCCGACAGCTCCGTCGAATTGAAGACACGCGGGAAACTCCAGGCGATCCTTGACAGCGTCCGTGCGGGCGGCTCGTTTGAAGACTTCGCAAGGCGGTATTCACAGGATGGTTCGGCCCCCGGCGGCGGAGACCTCGGCTGGGTGCGTCGGGGAGACTTTGTGCGGGAATTCGAGGAAGTCGTGTTCAGCCTCAAGGAAAACGAAATTTCCGGTATTGTGAAAACACAGTATGGGTATCACGTCATCCAGTTGGCCGGGAGGCGCGGTGAATCCGTCCGGGCCCGCCATATCTTGCTCCGGATAGAAAAAGGCGCCGCCAGCGATTCTGCGACGGTCCGCGAACTGCGCTCGCTCAGAGACCGGGCGCTGCAGGACGAATCATTCGCTGAGCTGGCAAAAAAATTCTCCGAAGATGAAGAGACGAAGCCGCTCGGCGGAGACCTCGGAACACTCACAACAGACCAACTCACGCCCGATTTTTCCGCAGCCGTCAAGGACATGAAAGAAGGCCAGGTCAGCGAACCGCATCGTGTCACCCTCGGCGCAAGCTATGGATTTCAGATCATCTGGCTCCGTAAACGCACACCGTCGCACGAGATGACTCTCGAACAGGATTTCAACCGCGTCGAACAGCTTGCGCTGTATTTGAAGAGAAACCGTGAGAATCAAGAATGGGTGAATGAACTCAAGAGGAACATCTACTGGGAGATCCGGCTGTGATGGCTGAACCGCTCAAACACAGCGGCGATGTGGAATCAGCCAGCCGAATAACCCAAAGCTATCAGATGCTCCGGGCCGAAGTCGGCAAAGTGATCGTTGGGCACGAAAGTATCATCGAGCATCTGATGATCGCTCTGCTGTCAAAGGGGCATTGTCTGCTCATAGGCGTTCCGGGGCTTGCGAAAACGCTGCTCATCAAAACGCTCGCAGAGGCTCTCGACCTGAAGTTCAGCCGAATCCAGTTCACGCCGGACTTGATGCCGAGTGACATCACGGGTACGGAGATCATCGAGGAAAACGTTTCAACGGGCCAAAAATCTTTCAAATTTGTCCGCGGGCCTGTATTCGCCAACATCGTCCTGGCGGATGAGATCAACCGGACGCCGCCGAAAACGCAGGCAGCCCTGCTCGAGGCAATGCAGGAGCATCATGTAACGGCCGCCGGGGAAACGCACAAGCTCGACGAACCGTTCTTTGTGCTGGCGACGCAAAACCCCATTGAGCAGGAAGGGACGTATCCCCTTCCGATGACCCGAAGCTCAATCATATCTTGTCGGGAAAAGACGTTCTCGACTTCCAGGAGCTTGTGCGCCGGGTTCCGGTGGCGGAAAACGTCATTCAGTTTGCCGTCCAGCTTGTGGACCGCACACGACCGAACTCGAAAACTGCTCCAGCGTTCGTCAAAAATTGGATCCGGTGGGGCGCGGGGCCACGCGCATCGCAATACCTGATTCTGGGGGCCAAGACCCGCTCCATTCTCAAGGGACGCCACACTCCAGACATCGACGATGTTCGGTCGATTGCAGGGCCGGTCTTGCGGCATCGCATCGTGACAAGTTTCAATGCCGAGGCAGAAGGTGTTTCAGCGCTTCAGATCGTCGAGAAGCTGCTGGCAAATTCAGACTGAGAAGGTGTCCGTTGAAGGTGGCTGGCGTCAGACTGCGTTGGTGCGTTGTTGCCGCAGGTTTGCTTTGTAGTGTTCCTCCCGAAAACGTTTTTCCACAGGCAGGTTTCCCGCTACGACACTGGATTTACTTTAAGGACAAAGGCTCGCAGGATATTCGTTCTTTTTCTGCCAGTCCCCTCTCGCTTGGAATTTCGCCACGCGCTTTAAAGCGTCGGGCCAAAGTACTTCCCCCTGAACACCTCATTGATGAACGCGACCTCCCCGTCGCGCAAGAATACCTCGATCAGCTTCGTTCCCGCGGGTTGAAGGTTCGTTCT
>JACPLA010000142.1 GCA_016186715.1 Ignavibacteriales bacterium
GGGCGTCGTCCCCCACGACGCAAATATTGCCATACTTGCCCGCCAGGAGTTTCGTCACCTGATATTGCGCCCGGTTAGTATCCTGAAACTCATCGACCAGGATGAATTTGAACTGGTGTTGGTACCGGGAGAGCACGTTGGGGTATCGGGTGAACAGCTGGATCGGCTTCAGCAAAAGATCGTCAAAGTCCAAAGCGTTGCTTCGTTCGAGCAGACGATCGTAGAGGCGATACACTTCCGCAGCTTTTTCCCCCGTCAGGTCCCGCACCTGCCCGGCGTACCCTTTTGGCGTCAGCAGCTGATTCTTCGCCCCGCTAAGAAGCGACCGCACGAGCTGCGGACTGATCTGCTGCGCGGAGATTCCGGCCTGGGCCATGGCATTCTTCACGGCGCTCAACGAATCGTCGCTGTCGTAAATGGTGAACGACCGGGTGTAACCGAGCGCTTCGCATTCACGTCTCAGCACCCTCGCGAACATCGAGTGAAATGTCCCCATCCACAACTTGGAAGCGCCCTCGCCGATGAGCTTGCGGATCCGCTCCTTCATTTCATTCGCCGCCTTGTTCGTAAACGTCAGCGCGAGAATTTCGTATGGGGCCACCCCGCAGTCGACAAGGTGTGCGATCCGATAGGTGAGTACACGGGTCTTTCCGCTGCCGGCGCCCGCGATGATCATAACCGGACCATTCGTAGTCTTGGCCGCTTCCTGTTGCACAGGATTCAAATCACGGAGAAACGACATAGAGTGCTTTCTTGGGGGGATTGCAACAACAATCGGGACCGATCAATGGTAAGAAATAATTACAGGCGAGGCAAGACGAGGATGTGGACAGTCACCCGATGGAAGAATTTTTTTCTTGACACAACAACGACGAATCCCTCATTCAAATGAGGAGGGCCCCCTCCAGCCGCAAAAGAAATTCCTTCGTCTTCACACCACCGGCATATCCGGTCAAGCGGTTGTCCTTGCCGACAACCCGATGACACGGAATCAGGATCGGGAGAGGATTGGCACCGTTTACCCTCCCGACGGTCTGATATGCATCGGGCATTCCCACGCGCCGGGCGAGGTCCTTGTAAGTAATCGTCGATCCGTACCGGATTTTTTTCAGTTCCTTCCAGACCTTCTTCTGGAATTCGGTTCCGACAAGGTGTGACGCCGAATGGAACGTGACAAGACGATGATCAAAATACCTGTTCAACTCGTCGATAATGCCGCGGTTTTTTGTATCCGACTCTTCGATCTCGTGACCGGGAAGGTGCCGGTGAAGCCATGATTGCAGATCTTTCCTGGATTGCGCCGGGATACAGATCTTGCACACGCCCCGATCGGTCGAAGCAACATGGACGGCGCCGATGGTGGAATGAAACGACGTGCAGTAGACCTTGTTCATATGGCACCCCGATGCTTTAGAGATTTCTTTCTCATTCTTCCTCTCTCCGGCGATACAGAGGTGAGGAAACGCCAAGAGTATAGACAAAACGCTTCACAAAGGCAAGAAATGAAAATTCCCCGCAATGATTTTTTTGCAACACCGACGGTTGTAGACAAGGAAGGAATGAGGAAGTTCGGACTCGATCTGATGCCGTCCCAGGTCAGAAGAATGCACGCGCTTCTGCGCGGGCGAAGTGGACCGGCTGCCGCCCTCCCTCCGACCGCCCGTCGTACTGAACACTGATCTGAATATTCATGGTAATTCGGTAGTCAAAACCGGCCGACCACAAAAAAGTCTTTCCAAAGACGCGTCCATTCGTAAATTCAAACGGGTAGATCCTGGCGGGGTCGGCCGATGCTTGAGCCAGGATGACTTCTTCCCTCTTCAGTTCGGAACGAAATTGACCCTTCGTGATAAATCCGTAGACAAGGCGAAGACCCTGTTCATTCAGATCCGCTGCGGCCTGATCTCCCCGGAGTTCGTCCACCACACGACCCGCTTCGAAACGAAAACCGATTTCCCACTCACGATCCGGACGATAGGAGAAATCCGAACTGAGCGTATTGGACACAAGATCACGTTCCCTCGAAGTCGGAACCGTTGCAAGGACGCGGTCTCTCCGATTCGTGAATTCCGTTTGATTGGCAATCTCGGTCACAAGTTGCCACCGGAGTCGTGCAGTTCTCTCGCGACGATAGCTTCGCTCCTGGGACGAAACAAGCTGGAGAAGCCCCTTGCGCTGGCTGAAGCGAAGCCTCAGGGAGAACTCCGGCTGGTTTTCAAAGACGTGAAGATCCTGCGTAATGATCTGTGCCCCGGAGATCGTGTTCTGATCGTTCAGAAATCTGCTGAGCCGGAGCAAGTAGATGTTGGACGTGTTGGGATCAGAGCTTTTTTCATCGAGCCGGAGGAAGGTTTCGGTGCTCAATGAGGCGAGCGCGGATTGGAATGGAACGGACGCCTCGAGGATGCGGGCCGGCTGCAAACGAAGACGGAGGCTTGCCTGCAGATCGGCAACCGGGTGGAGGGTTTCCCCGGGGAGAAGTACCACGACATAGTCGCCGTCGAACCGTGTGAGTTCGAACTCATTCTCATCCGCGATGGAATTCCCGTTTATGTCGCCAAGATAGCGGTAATTTCCGTCTCCTTTCGCGACACGGACAAACACCCGTTCCAATCGTGCGGAGCGCTGATTCGAAAAAGCATAGAAGACATCAGCCTCGAGCGCGCGCCGCCAGGGGGTGAACTTGGTTTGAGAGCGCACCATCACGACATCGGAATTCAAATTTCCCCTTTGCCGAAAAGCCTCCGTGAATTCCGTATTCCGGAGGCTCAGAGAAAGCGAGCTGGAGAGCGCATTCCAATCGCGCAGCTGCCACGTGTACAGTTGCGTCATCGATTGTGAGGCCTCCCGGAAAACCCCCGAAATGGTGCTGTCTTCATTGCGTACCTGGAATTCAGCCGTTCCCCTCATACGAAAAACCTCGTCGGTCGAAAGAAGGGGTGAAATCTGCCAGAACCGAAAACTACCGCCTTCGAGATCAGTGGATCCCGTTCGATGGATCGACCTCCGCTCGGTCTCAAACGAAATCCCAGGGGTCACAAGGCCAATATCCCGCTCCGCTTTTCCCCTTTGACGAAGCCACGAGGAACGGCGGCCCAGGAAATCGTCGGTGCTCTTGATATCCTCAATCGTGTAGTGTATTTCGGCAATGGAAGAATCGGACAGGTCGGCCTCTCCTTGGGTGCGCGTCGCGTAGAAGCTCCCGATTCGCTCCAGCGATCCATAAGCGGCGCTCACAGAGATTGCCTGTGTGGGACGGTAGAGAAGCGAGGCTTCGCGGATTTCTTCGTCACCAACGGGAAGAGCATCGAAATTCCATTTCCGACCGAATTCCACTTCATTGGCCCGGTCAAGGGAAACAAACTTCCGGTCGACGTACCGTTCGGAAAAGGAAACATCGAGCTCCCCCAGTTTCGCGGAACCGATGGCGACTTCCTGTTCGCGGTACCGGGCGGTCAGCTTCACAGCCTGGCCCGATTGGTGCCTGTCGATGGCGGAAAGTCTGTTTTGATCGTTCTGCGA
>JACPLA010000137.1 GCA_016186715.1 Ignavibacteriales bacterium
TGATGTGGATGAACGCGGCGTGCGATCCAAGTCCTTTACGGTGGACAGGGGGGGAAAACTCGAAGTTTCTGTACGGTCAGGTGATGTTCGCATTAGCCCCTGGAGCAAGAACGAAGTGTATGTGAAGGCTGAAGGGATCGATGAAGAAGATCTTGAGAGGCTCACCATGACGCAATCGGGGAATACGGTGCGCGTCCAATTCCGCCCCCGCGGCGACTGGGGATGGGGTGGCCATCTGCAGTTTGATATCAACATCCCGGCGGATTTCAACGTCGACATGAAAACCTCCGGAGGCGATCTGGAAGTTCTCGGCGCCATCAGCGGCAGGGTGGAAGGGTCGACCTCTGGAGGAGATATCCGGTTGGAGAGTGTCGTCGGTATCGTCGACATGTCGACCTCGGGCGGCGATATCCGTGTGGGCGATATCCGCGGGAATGTCAAACTGGGCACTTCTGGCGGTGATATTCACCTCAAAAAGGTCGACGGTGATGCCGACGTGAAGACTTCCGGCGGTGATATCAAGGTTGAAAGCGTGGGAAAGAAGCTTGAAGCCAGGACCTCGGGGGGCGATATCGAAATCGGTACTGTGGGAGGTGAAGTCAACGCCTCGACGGCGGGAGGGGATGTGAAAGTCGGAAAAGTTTCCGGCGGTGCACGGCTGAGAACCTCGGGCGGCGACATCCGGCTGATGGGTGCCAGCGGAAATGTGAATGCATCGACGGCGGGAGGTGACATTGAACTTCGTGACATTACCGGCTCCGTTGAGGCGAAAACCGCAGGGGGCGATATCAAAGCAGAAATGAGGCCCACCGGAAAAGGCTCGAGCGAATTGAAAACCGCCGGAGGCGACATCCGACTTGCGATTCCGGAAAACGCCAAAGCGACCATCGAGGCCGTGATCTATGTCCAGGGACGATGGGGCTCCCGGAGGGATCGGTACGATATTAGATCTGATTTCAAAGCCGACACGTATGAGAAGACCAGTGACGGGGACGAAATTCATGCAACGTATGTGCTGAATGGCGGTGGGGAAAGGATTTATCTCGAGACAACAAACTCGAATATCGAGATCCGCAAACTGCGGTAAGGACACTGTCAAGCTTCAAAGGAGGGTGGATGGTTGGAGGATGGATGGTGGCGATTCGTTCATTTGCTCATAAGCCACATTCACCCTCCATTCACTCACACTTCATCCTTGTTGGCCCAGCCTGAGGATTCCTCCCTCCCCCTCGCCCCGTCTCTCATTTGTATCTCTCTCGATCTTCTCGTATTTTCACTTTCCATGATCTCGAGAATACTCGTTGCGGTTCTCCTGATCCTGCTCTACGCCGCGTCGCTCCACGCCGGGAGCGGATCGAAAAGAATCAACGCTGTTCGAACAGGAGTCGCACCACGCATTGACGGTCTCCTGAACGAACCTGAATGGCAACTGGCCCGTCCCGTCGCCGATTTCCTCCAGCTTGACCCGCAGGAGGGAAGCCCACCAAGTCAGCCGACTGAAATCAGAATCCTGTTCGACAACGAAGCGCTCTACATCGGGGCGCGCTTGTTCGACGACAACCCGGCCGGCATCGTTGCTCGCCTAGCCCGTCGCGACGACGAGGTGGAGTCCGACTGGATTTCCGTCCGCATCGATAGCTACCACGACCATCAAACCGCTTTCGAGTTTACCCTTAATGCCGCAGGGGTAAAAACCGACATCCTGCTTTACAATGATGGGAGGGAAGAGGATCCATCCTGGGACGCCGTGTGGGATGCCGAAGCCGTTCTGACCTCAAACGGGTGGTCCGCCGAGTTCAAAATACCGTTCAAAGTCCTCCGCTTCTCCGACGATCAATCGCAGGAATGGGGGGTCCAATTTATTCGGTATATATCACGTTTGCGGGAAGTCCAGCATTGGGTGTTGATCGGAAAAAGTGAGAGCGGGTTCGTCTCGAAGTTCGGCCACCTCGTCGGCCTCGAAAATATTTCGCGCCCTGGTCATGTTGAGCTGCTTCCGTATGTCGTAGGAGGGAGCCGCTTTCTACCTGCCACTTCAGCCTTCCCGACGGGACGGAATCTGGAATCAAACGTGGGACTGGATGTGAAACTCAAACCGTCGTCGGGACTTACCATCGATGCGACGTTAAATCCTGACTTTGGACAAGTGGAAGCGGATCCGGCAGTGCTGAATCTTTCAACATACGAGACGTTCTACCCTGAGAAGCGCCCCTTCTTTGTTGAAGGTTCGCAGATCCTCCGGTTTACCACGTTGGGGGGAGAGTTCGGTCCCGGTCTCTTCTACTCCCGTCGTATCGGCCGTGCGATTCGTGTGGAGGCACCCCCGGGAGGACATGTGGAAAAGGAGCCGAGGGTTGCTGCCATTCTCGGAGCTGCCAAGATTTCCGGAAAGACGGCAGACGGGCTTTCCGTCGGGGCACTCGAAGCGGTGACGAGGGAGGAGCGAGCGACGCTGGTCGATTCGCTCGGGAACAAATCCCATCAGATCGTGGAACCGCTCACCAATTACAGTCTTCTTCGTCTTCGGAAAGATGTCTTGGGAAATTCCAATGCCGGCTTCATGCTCACTTCCGTCAATCGAAAAGGGAAATTACCCGGCATGACATCCGGTCTTGACTGGAATTTGAAGTTTCTGGAAAGCGAATACAGGATCGACGGCTTCCTTGCCGGCTCGCGGACAAGCGATCCCGGGGGTTCACGGATCGACGGGTCCGCCGGAAAAATTGGATTCAACAAGGATGGCGGAGCACACTGGCGGGGTTATCTGCAGGTCGATTTCACATCGAAGAACTACAACATCAACGATATCGGGTTCTTCCGCCGTCCCAATGATTATGGCTTTGTTGGGCAAGTCCTTTATCGCGACGATCGGGTGGTCGAATGGAAACGCATTGTCAACCTCAGCATTCAGTATCATCTCCGCCGGAACTTCGACGGGGCCGAGCTGTTCAACGCCGTCGGCGTGGCCGGATACCTCATGTCACCGGGTTACTGGGAGTTCGGCGTTCAGGCAGAACGCGATGGGGGGTTGCATGACGACCGGGAAACGCGTGGGAACGGATTATTCCGCAAGCCGGCCAGCCAGAGCATTTACGTTGCGGTCGAGTCGGACCGCCGCCGGGTCGTTGTGGGCGATTTGAATGTGCGCTTCGGTGCGGATGATCGGTCCATGACGTCGATGCGTTTTAATGCGGAGGTGGAAATCAAGGCGGCATCGAACGTCGCGCTGGAATTCACGCTGTCGCGCAACACGTTCAATCGCCAGCTTGCCTGGGTTGCCAATGTCTCCGATCCCGGGGTGTCGCAAGACCCTGTCAGCGTATTTGCGGAACGTACTACCAGCGACTGGAATTTCACGACACGTGGGTCGTTCGTGTTTGCTCGCGACCTGACTCTTCAGATCTATCTCCAGCTTTTTTCGGCCAAAGGAACCTTTGCCAATTTCAGCCGCATGACGGGGAGCGGCGATTTTGTTTCGTATTCGTTCGGCAGACCCGACTTCCACGATCTCGTTTTGAATTCAAACGTCGTCTTGCGCTGGGAATATCTGCCCGGGAGTACGATGTACCTCGTATGGTCGCAGGCGAGGAAGGGAAACGGCGGACAGTATCGCGCACCGCTGAACGATGTTCTCACCGACCTGTTTTCACTTCCGATGACCAATGTTCTTCTCCTGAAGATCAGCTACTGGATGAATTTTTGACGCCACAGATCTGGTTTTTATTTCGGGACTAAAAAGTTTAAGGACGCATGAAGAGGGGAGATGAAATAACGGTTGAGATCTCATCGTCGGCCTTCGAAGGGAAATCTGTCGGGCGGATCGATGGCTACGTGATCTTCGTCGACGGCGCGGTGCCCGGGGATGTTGTCACCGCCACGGTTCTGAAAGCGAAAAAGAACTATGCAGAAGCCCGCGTGCTGGAGATTCTCACTCCATCTTCACTTCGGTCAACTCCGCGTTGTCCATCCTTTGGAACCTGTGGTGGATGCAAATGGCAGCATGTCTCGTACGAGGCCCAGCTTCGTTTCAAGCAGCAGCATGTTCAGGAAGCTTTCGAACGGATCGGCGGATTTGAGGCGCTCGAAGTTCTGCCCATTATCGGAGCGGACGAGCAGTATTTCTATCGTAACAAGATGGAATTTTCGTTCTCTGGTCAACAATGGCTTCCCGAGGCACCACAGTTAACAATTCACAATTCACAATTTGCAAACCGGCTCTTTCTTGGGCTGCACGTACCTCAGCGTTATGACAAGGTTCTCGACATCGGCGGATGTTATCTTCAATCCGATGAATCAACGAGAATTCTGAACTTCACGCGCGCCTTCGGCCGTGCGAGCGGTCTGTCAGCGTATTCCGGTAAATCCGAAGAA
>JACPLA010000140.1 GCA_016186715.1 Ignavibacteriales bacterium
AGCGGCGCCACGTGATTCTGAAAAAACAGTTGAGGCCGAAAGGAAAACCGGGACGATGAAACGATTTCTTTTGAACATAGTTCTCTCGGTCAGCCTTGCCGGGACAACGGCTGGACAGTCCGTCCGCATAGAAGTGGATGCATCGGCAGTGATCCGGTCCGTGAGCCCGTGGCTCTATGGAATCAACACGGCCCGGTGGGATGAGTCCTTGTTTCCCGAACCCACCAATGAAATGCTCCTCACGGCCGATCGCGATGCCATCCGGAAGATCAAAGAATCCGGCGTTACAGTGCTGAAGTATCCCGGCGGCAACGATGCCGATTCGTACATCTGGAATTCGCCGAAGAACAGCGCCTCCGAGATGGATACGGACGAATATATCGGCCTGTGCCGTGAAGTCGGGGCGGAGCCCTTCATTACGGTGAACTTCAATCAGCCGGCGGAGCTTGCTGCGGAATGGGTCCGCTACTGTAATCGGGAACGTGGATACAATGTGAAACTCTGGGAAGTCGGGGATGAACAGTGGGGAACGTGGGCAAAAGGACATGCGCCGCCCGAGGAATATGCAAAGAAGTATGTCGCGTTTGTGAAGGCAATGAAGGCGGTGGACTCGAGTATCAAAGTGGCAACGAACGTCCCGCTCGGACCCCATCCGGAGAACTGGACGACGCGAGTTCTTCGGGCAGCCGGCGACTACGTCGATATGCTTACCTACACGTTTTTTCCGCAGAAGTGGGGTCATGAAAATGACGACAGCCTCCTTGCAAGTGTAGAGGAGTTTCAGAGACTCGCTGCGGATCTTCGGAATGAAGTTAAAGCTGTGTTGGGAAAAGAGAGAACAGAGAAGCTTCTGTTTGTGAATGTCGGATACAACTCTGTGAACCATTCCCCCGGGCCGCAGACCCTTCAGCTTGTGAATGCGATCTGGACGGCCGATATGATCGGTACCATGGCCGCCGTCGGGACCGACATCGGCTGCTACTGGGCTCTTCACAACGCGTTTCCTCCGCGGAAAGGTGACTACGGCTATTTGTCATCCGAGGGGAGCAATACGCCAAGTTTTTCCTATTATGTCTTTCCGCTGTTTACCCGGTACTTTGGACGGGATCTCGTCCGCGCAACGTCATCCGATCGGCTGATGAATGCGTATGCAAGCCGGGGAGATCATTCCCTCCATCTCATGATTGTCAACAAAAACCGCACGGAGAACAGATCACTCGCCATTACGCTCAAGGGTTTCAAGCCGCGTGCTTCAGCGGAGGGATGGATTCTTGATGAAACGAGGAAGAACGAACCGTGGAACGTGTCCGTATCCAAAGGGAATCTGACGCTTGAGGTTCCTCCGTTTTCTCTGGTTGCGATAAGGGTTCCCGATGCGGAGGCAAAAATTCCGCCCGTCAATATCGCGCGCAGCGCTGTTCCAAGTGCCTCATCGTTTTCGGTGATTGGTCCGCACTTCTCTCCGCAGAACGCTGTGGACGTGAAGATGCATACCCGCTGGAACTCCGAGGCGTGGACAAAGTCTGATGGAATGGAAGGCCAATGGTTTCAGCTGGAGTGGGACCAACAACAGGAGCTCACGACTGTGAGGATCCATTGGGGTCAATCCAGAGCTTTGGACTATGTTCTCGAAATCTCGCCGGATGGCCAAAGGTGGAGGACCATTCAGGAAGTGAAGAACGGCGTCGGGGAGATGGATGAATTCAATTTCCGACCCATCAAAACCCGTTTTCTAAGAATGAACGGCGGGAGTGGAACGAAAGGAATTTCGGCGTATTCGATCCGCGAAATCGAGACCTTCCGGCTGCCATAGGCCAGATCCTCTGCGTACCTCCGCGTCCTCCCCGCCTGCCACATTGAAAACTCTGAGGCGGACAGGTGCGGCTCCGCGTTTCTTTTTGGTTTTTCAACGCAGAGGCGCAGTGGAATCGCAGAGTGATACTTCTTCGCTCGATTCATGCAGGCAAGCAGCATAACGACCAAGATCGTCCGTCCCGGAGCCGACCGGCTTCTGGAAGATGCCCCTGAGCTGATCCGGGGGAAACGGATCGGTATTCTCACCAACCACACAGGACGATTGTCCGACGGGCGTCCGCTCCTTGATGCGATCGTTGAATCGGGATTGGCGAAGGTGGCGGCTCTCTTCGGACCCGAGCACGGCGTGTCCGGGGAAGCTCCGGATGGAAGCGCCGTAGATCATGGCCTTCATCCCTCACTCGGTATTCCCGTCTATTCTCTGTACGGAAAGACTCATAAACCGTCCCCCGAAATGCTGGCGGACATTGATGTTCTCGTGTGTGATATCCAGGATGTTGGCGCGAGGTTCTACACCTATATTTCTACGATTGCACTCGCTCTTGAGGCGGCTGCAGAACAGGAGAAGCTCTTTGTTCTGCTCGACCGGCCGAATCCGATCCGTGGGCTTCACTGGGATGGTCCGGTGAGGGGGACACAGCTTCGTTCGTTTGTCGGATGGATGCCGATGCCGGTGACGCAAGGCATGACCATTGGCGAGCTTGCCCGGCTCTGGAACGAAGAGAAATGGCTGGCAAGCGGAATTACCGCTCGTTTGGAGATTGTTCCGATGGATGGGTGGAAGAGGGGGATGTGGTATGACGAAACCGGACTTCCGTGGATCGCGCCTTCTCCGAATATTCCTCGTCTCTCCACCGCAGTTGTCTATCCCGGAATCTGCTTCTTCGAAGCGACCTCGGTATCCGAAGGGCGGGGGACCGAAACACCCTTTGAGCTCATAGGAGCACCATGGCTTGATTCAGAGGGGGTGATCAGAGACGTTCGGTCTTTCGACACTTCTGGGGTGGATTTTGTACCCGAGGAATTTATTCCGGGGGAGATTCCCGGGGTGGCTTCCAGGCCGAAACATGAAGGCGAACGGTGCCGCGGCATAAGGATCAAAATCACAGATCGCGATGCTGTTCAGCCTGTTCGATTGGGCCTTGCCCTTCTTGCTGCAATCAAACGAAGCCATCCAAAAGAAATGGTCTTGCGGCACCGGAGGTTCGATATTCTGATCGGTACTTCCGACGTCCGCAAGTCACTCGAGAACAACGTCGATCCTGAAAAAATCTCCGCGACGTGGGAGGCAGATCTGAAAGAATTCGGCAGACTCCGGTCGAAGTATCTCTTATATGGGTTGACGAAAGGGACGCGGATCCGACAGAAAAAGACGGATTGAAGAGGATTTTTTTCAA
>JACPLA010000007.1 GCA_016186715.1 Ignavibacteriales bacterium
ACAGCCCCAATTCAACCTGCTGACTGCTTGCCTTTGGCTGAACGGTGATCGGACCCAAGCCAATCGGATCAAAAATCTGTGACGATGTGTACTCCAAACCGCCGTCGGGGCCCGTCGAAAGAAATTCATCCTTTCCCTCGAAATCGCCGACAGTGAAGCGGCGGTCGAGCAGAGGAATGCTGCCTTGTACATCGAAAGTGGGAGCAACAGGCGAGGGAGGAATTTCGAGGCACTGAAATGCAACCATCGCTAGGAGCAGGAAAACGGGAAGGCGAGCAACGCGCCGGCAACTATGCGATCGGTTCATTCAGAAATATGAAAACGGCGGGCCAGAGAACGACTCGCGGGTTCGTACGACGTGAATTAACGACGGGAGGTACATGATGATACAAAAGGAGCCGTGCAAAGTCAACTCCTTCTGTGCGGAGGAGCACAGGACAACACGCTAGTTCTCCGATTCGGTACGAAAATGCTCTTTGATCGTTCGCGCGACTTTTTCTCCAACAACATCGCCGAGTTGTTCCTCCGTGGCAAATTTGATCCCTTGAACCGATCCGAACGCCTCCAGGAGTTCGCGTGCGCGAACTTTTCCGACTCCTTTGATCAGGTCTAGCTCGGTCTGAAGAATTCGCTTTGACCGAACGACACGATGAAACGAAACGGCGAACCGGTGCGCTTCGTTACGCACGAGCTGAAGGAGCCGAAGGCCCGAGGAGGTCTTCGGAATCGACAGGGGTTCGCTTGAACCGGGAACGAAAACTTCCTCCAGCCGCTTCGCAAGACCGATCGCCGGAACATGCTCAAGTTCCAGCCGACCAAGAACCTGAACGGCGCTTGTCAATTGACCTTTTCCTCCGTCAACCATGATCAGGTCGGGCATCCCGGCCTGCTCATCTTTCAGACGTTGGTACCTGCGCTCCACCACTTCCTTCATACTGGCAAAATCATCCGGCCCCTCGACGGACCTGATCCGAAACTTGCGGTATTCACTCTTCCGGGGCTTCCCGTCCACAAACACGACCATCGATGCTACGGTGTCGGATCCTTGAATATTCGAAATATCAAAGCATTCAATCCGGCGCGGGGGCGCGGGAAGCCGAAGGTCGCGCTGCAGAGCCTGTACACCGTGCGGCACAAAATCTCCACGCTTCATACGTTGGATCTCCAGCTCCTCCAGAAGAAACTTCGCGTTGCTCCGAACCATCGCAACGAGTTTGGCCCTGTCCCCAATTTTTGGTATTTCAATGGAAACGGCGGACTTTTTCTTCTGGGTAAGCCAGTCGTGAATCACCGACCGTGATTCGAGTCCTGCCGACAGGAGAATCTCCGCCGGCACATCGTCATGATCGAGGTAGTACCGCTCAAGAATCGCCTCCAACAGCGCTCCTTCTTCCTTCCCCTCAACATGGTTCAAATAAAAATGCCTGCTCCCCAGCACCTTTCCTTCGCGAACCTTGAAAATAACCCCGCACGCGTCGTCTCCCCTGGCGGCAACAGCGAAGATATCGCGATCCGCCTGGCGTTCGTCCACAACCTTCTGTTTCTCATCGTATACCTCAAGAGCCTGCAGCCGGTCCCGGATCCGAGCGGCATCTTCAAAGCGGAGGCCATCTGAAAGCTGCTCCATTTCCGCTTGAAGAGACCGCTTGACCGGTCCGGTCTTCCCTTTCAGCACCTGAGCGACCTGGTCGATCATGTCGTTGTATCGCTGCTGACTCACAAGGCCTTCACACGGACCCTCGCACTTCTTAATGTGATAGTCCAGGCACACCTTGAATTTCTTTTTGGCGATTGTTTCATCATGAATGTCGTAGTTGCAGCTCCGGATCATGAAAATATCACGCACGGTTTTCAGGGCGCTCCGCATCGTTTTCACATCGGTATATGGACCAAAATACCTCGAGCCGTCCCTGACCACTCTGCGAGTGACAAAGACCCGGGGAAAGGGCTCGTTGGTGATGACGATGAAGGGATAGCTTTTGTCGTCCTTGAGAATAACGTTGTAGCGGGGCTTGTGTTTCTTGATGAGATTCGCTTCGAGGATCAACGCTTCAACTTCGGAGTCGGTCACGATGAGCTCCAGGTCGGCAATCCGGGAAACCATGACCTCCATCCGGGGATCGGAAGCGCGGGATTTGCGAAAATACTGTCGCACGCGGGACCGAAGGTTCTGGGCCTTGCCCACGTATACGATCTTCCCGTCGGCGCTCTTGAACTGGTAGACGCCGGGTTTGGAAGGCAACGAAACGAGTTTTTCCCGGACTGTGAGGTTTCCAGGGGAGAGTTCGATATCCTGACCCACGGCACTTCCGCCTTCGGACTAGCGTTTTTGACTGAGCTCGATCAGCACTCCGTTTGTCGATTTCGGATGGAGAAAGGCAACAAGACAGTTGTCCGCACCGGGACGGGGGTGTTCGTCAACGAGTTGGAATCCCTCTCTCCTCAACCGAAGGAGCTCAGCTTCAATATTATCAACAACAACTGAGAGGTGATGAATCCCCTCCCCCCGTTTTTCGATGAATTTTGTGATGGAAGAGTCCGGTGCGGTCCCCTGAAGAAGCTCCACATCGGTTTCCCCGATTCGGAACATCGCCGTTCTCACCTTTTGATCGGGCACTTCCTCTTCATGATCGGCACCGACGCCGAACAGGCTCGAAAAGAGCTCCTTTGAGCCTTTCAAGTCCTTCACCGCAATCCCGATATGGGCAACGTGCGTGATCACGGCTACTCCCACAGGACAGCTTTTCCACGTTTGACAACGCCCGCGAGGTCGTCGGAATTCGCAACGATGATCCCCAGCAGCACAAGCGCCGAACCGGCCATCATTTGCGTTGTAAACGACTCCTGGAATACGATGACTCCCGCGAGAACCGCGATAATCGGTGTGACAAAAGCGGTCAGAGAAAGAAGTACGACTTCGACGTGCTTCAACAGCCAGAAGTACGTCACAAATGTCACAACCGATCCAAAGAGGGCCAGGTAAATCAGAGAGAGGATTGCTCCTTGGTTGAAGACGAGGCCCGCGTGGTTCTCCATGAGAAGGCTGACTCCGGCCAGGAGCACACCCCCGATAACCATGCCAACATAGTTCAGGCTCATGGTGTTGTATGGCCCGCCGTATTTCTTCACCGTAACCAGCGTGAAGGCCTGCAACGCCGAACTCAAGATGATGGCAATCATCCCCTCAACTCCAAAAGTACTTTGAAAGGAAAACTCGCTCGCAAAAATAACATAGACGCCCACAAAGCCGAGAATGATTCCCCCCAATTTTGCCCTGTTCAATTTTTCGCGTGGAAGAAGGAAGTAAGAAAACAGCACCACAGCAAAGGGGTGAGTGGCAAACAGAATCGATGCGAGGCCCGTGGGAATGAATTGCGTCCCCCAATAAACAAGCGCAAGGGGAATTCCGAAAGAGCTCAGTCCCATCAAAAGACCCAAATTCCAGAACACCCGGTCGCGGGCAAACTGGATTTTTCGGAATTCAATAATGCCGAGGAGAAACAGCGACGCCAGCAAAAAGCGGAGCGACGCCCCCAGGATCGGGGGCATGGAACGAAGGCCGATCTTAATGGCCAGCCATGTGGTTCCCCAGATCAACGAGACGACGACAAGTCCCAGTATTACCTTCGAACGGGTATTGATTCGCGCTCCGGAAATGGTGTTGAATCGTCGATCTTGTTGATCACGAGACCGGACAGTAATTTGGGATAAAAGAATGTCGATTTCTGCGGCATCGTGTAGCCGGCCTTCGCCACCGCCCGAACCTGTTGAATCTTCGTAGCATTCATGAGAAATGCAAGCTGCGCTGACCCATTGTGGAGCGCTTCCAACGCACCATTAACCTCCCGGACGTACTCGAGATTTTGCTTCTGTTCCTGGGACTCCCACGAAATTCCAAGAATCCCTTTGAGGATCACACTATGAAGAATTGTGACGTCTAATTCCTTGACTTCGTCAGGAAGCGTTTCCGTAATCAATTTCCGCGCAGAGAGGGATGGTTTGAGAGAAAGGAGGTACACCATCGGTTCTCCCGCCATCAAAAGACCGAACGAAGGAGAAGAACTGGAACTCAGCGCCGCCATCATTGACTGCCACTCCTTGAATTCCCTTCGAATGAAATAATTGTCCGTCTGAGCAAGAAATTCTTTTTCATCAATCGAAGAGAGCGAGTGAACCAGCCGATGCGTCGGGTAGATAAGCAGGTTCTCATCATCGACATTCGTGAAAAACATCATCACATAATTATATAACTCGTTCCCCCGGTGACTCGGATTCTGCGACCGACGGAAGTCTCTGTATGCCAGAGCTGTTTCATACCGGTGATGACCGTCGGCAATCACGACCTGCTTGTCCGACATTGCCTTCCGTATCGTCTCGATCAAGCCCGTGTCCGTGATCCTCCAAAGACGGTTTTGCACATCATCATAAACGACGTCCACAACGGGCTCACCTTTGGAAACACCGTTGACCGATCGATCAATCTCTTTCTCGGGATCGGAGTAGAGAGAAAGAATCTGACTGAAATTCGAGCTGGTTGCCTTGAACAATTTGAACCTGTCTTCACGCGGTTTCGAAAGCGTCTTCTCGTGGGGAAGAACCATCTGTTTTCCGAATTCTTCCAGCCTGCACAAGGCAATGAAGCCTTTTCGGGTAACGGATTCTCCGTTCATCCCGTTAAATGCCTGATGAAGAACATACAACGAAGGTTCCGGGTCACGGACGAGAACCATTTGTTCCTGCCAGGTCCTGAAGTGTTCCGCCGCCGAGCGGTAGCGGTCATCTTCGCGTCCCAGGATCAAACGGACGACGTTGTACGGGCTCTTGTCGTAGAGCCGTGTCTGGAGATCGGGTGAAATAACGTCGTACGGCGGTGCGACGACTTCCTGAATCTTCACTTTTTCCGCGTGATATCGGTATCCTTTAAAGGGAATGAGTTCTGGCATGTCTTTCGGTGCCAGTCGTGATGACTGGGTTGTCGGTGTCGATTCTGTCAGGCCTTTGTCAATTCATGCGGTTGATATCCAAGGCGTCGCATCCAGGCTTCCTTGTCTCTCCATTTTTCTCCCACCTTGACGCGTAGTTCCAGATAGACAGATTTTCCAACAAATTCTTCAATCGCGGCTCGGGCCGACGTCCCAACTTTTTTCAACGCCGCACCCCGCCGTCCAACAAGAATTCCCTTCTGCGAGTCCCGCTCGACGACCACTGTGGCCTGAATGTAGGTCTTCCCTTCTTCGCGCTCCTTGAATTCGTTGATCTCCACGGCCGTTGAATACGGGATCTCTTCCTGGAACTGATCGAAAATCTTTTCACGAATCAGCTCCGCCACAAAAAACCGTTCCGTTTGATCGCTCACGATGTCGTCCGGGTAGAGTGCCGGATGTTCAGGCAAATAGGAAATGAGAGTCTTCAGCAAGTCGTCAAGGTTTTGGTGCTTCAACGCGGACACGGGAACAATCTCCCGAAATACGTTTCCTTTCGCAAAAGCATCGATGAGGGGAAGAAGCGAATCCTTGAAGACGGTGTCGGCTTTATTGATGCAGAGAATCAGCGGTTTGTAACCATATCTGGTCAAAACGAGTTTCGCCACCGGCTCCGGAAGATCCGCTCCCGACCTGGGCTCCGTCATCACAAGGACGATGTCGGCATCCTCAAGCGCACGTTGTGCGGCTGACACCATTTTCTCGTGGAGCAGATATTTGGGCCGAAGCAGGCCGGGCGTATCGAGGAAAACGATCTGCGCCTCGCCTGTGGTCAGAATTCCCAGAACACGCTGTCTTGTCGTTTGGGGTTTCCGGGTCACGATGGAAATCTTCTGTCCCAAGAGTGCGTTCATGAGAGTGGATTTTCCGACATTGGGCTCTCCCACAATGGCCACATAGCCGGATCGTTGTTGCATTTCGTTCATTCGTTTTATTTCAAAAAGAAAGCGTTCCGTTCAGCCGGAAAATCCGGTCTGGGGAACGCCTCATGCCTCACAAGAAGAAACCGTCATCCTGTTTCTGCACAAGAAGTGTAGGTCGGGTGTTGCTCCGACCGCCTCATATTATTCCACCAAGCGGGCCAATCCCAGCTACAACGGACGTGAAGCTGGGGGATTAGTTTTTCGCCGTGCCAAGTCGTGTGCAAATCAAATCCCCCTGAAGAGGCTGTGCAAAATGTAGGTCGGGATGCCATCCCGACCAGGTTAGGTTTCGAAAATCTTCAAAAAGCAGCAACTCTCGAAGTGATTGCGTTGGTCGAGAGTACTTTTGGACAGCCTCAGAGAGAGAGCTTGGATTGATTACCTCATTTCTGTCGCGTGAAATTGCTGAATTCCAATTTTGTGTGTGCTTTCTGCTTAACATCCGAGGTCGTTCAATAACTCCTGTTGTCATTGCGAGCGTTTCTCAGCGGAGCAATCTGTCACGCGCGGATGCTTTTGCGGGGTGGATCGACCCATCCCGGCGAGGCTGTGCAAAATGTAGGTCGGGATGTCGAGTATCGAAAATCTTCAAAAAACAGTAACTCCCGAAGTGATTGTGTGGGTTGAGAGTACTTTTTGCACAGCCTCAGTGAATTTCGCCGTAGTGTCCGAAATAGGATTATGTGACTTTTTCTTTCCCCTCACGAATTCACTGTGCCAGGTCCTCTGCAATTCAAATCCCCCTTCCTCACCTTTACGAAAGGGGGAGAGATAGAGCTCAGTCCTTCATCATTCAACATTCATTACTCGATATTGTTTTTCAAAATATCGAATGGTGAATACCGAATGATGAATGGAGAAGTCGTCTCCGTTACGCCTCTTACATGAATCCCGGCCTAAGGGGATTTGCTTTTCGCTGTGCCGGGCCCTCCTTACAATGCCTCTTCCCCTGATTCTTCCGTCCGCACGCGAATGACGTCTTCCACGGGGTACACGAAGACCTTTCCGTCGCCGACCTGACCGGTTTTCGCCGCCTTGAGAATCGTCGCGACGACGTTCTCAGCCATATCGTCGCGCGCAATGATTTCGATCTTGATCTTTGGCAGAAAATCGATTTTGTATTCAGACCCCCGATAGAGTTCTGTATGACCTTTCTGACGACCGTATCCTTTCACCTCGGTGAGAGTCATGCCGCGCACGCCGATTTCCGAAAGCGCCTCGCGGACATCATCGAGCTTGAAGGGACGAATGATTGCCTCAATCTTCTTCATGGTATTAGGCATTGTTGGTGAAGAGTGAAGGGTAAAGGGTGAAGAGTAAAGAATTGCGAAATATGAAACATCACACTCTTCACAGTTCACCCTTCACCCTTTACCTCATGCGCTTTGCAGCTCACATCAGGCACCATGACAATTTTTATACTTCTTCCCGCTTCCGCACGGACAGGGATCATTGCGGCCGATTTTCTCTCCCACACGCACCGGCTGCAGTTTTTGAGCCGGGCGGCCCGGCTGCTCCGGCTGACGGCCCCCATCCGACGGAACAGCCTGACGGTTTGCATCGAATCCTGCACCGAGGGCAGATTCGTGTGTCATGACCATATCTTCGCGGCGAGGAGGCCTGCGCCCACGCTGTGCCGGCAATTGATCCACGCGCTCGGGGAAAAACTTGAATACGACGTTCAGCGCCTCATCGGCGATCAATTCCATCAACTCCATGAACATCTTGAAGGCTTCGGTTTTGTACTCAACCAAAGGATCCTTTTGGCCGTAGCCTCTCAGGTGAATGCCTTCCTTTAAGTCGTCCATTTCACGGAGATGGTCGCGCCATTTTGAATCAATGACCTGCAACATTGCCATTTTTTCCAACGTTGCCATGAGCTCCGGACCGATCTTCTCTTCTTTCCTCCGGTAGAATTCTTCCGCGGCGGCAACGATGGCATCTGCGACACCCTGTTCCCCTAGGGACTGAAATCGTTCCGGCTCCAGTTTGAGATCGGCAAGAAACCGATTGCGGACTTCGTTCTGAAGTCCTTCAATATCCCCCTCGGGGAAATATTGAGCGGCAACCTGTGCCGCACTGTCCCGCACCATATCAAACACGTCGTCTCTCAGCCGCTCACCCAACAATGCATGACGACGCCGGGAATAAATTACCTCCCGCTGCTGATTCATGACGTTGTCGTATTCCAGAAGTCGCTTCCGGATTCCGAAGTTGTTCTCCTCAACTTTGCGTTGAGCCCGTTCGACCGAACGCGAAATCATGGGATGCTGAATCGACTCCCCCTCTTCCATCCCCAACCGTTCCATGACCCGCGAAATACGTTCGCTGCCGAACAGCCGCATCAGATCGTCCTCGAGCGAAATGTAGAACCGTGAAGATCCGGGATCTCCCTGACGGCCTGCGCGACCCCGCAGCTGACGGTCGATGCGCCGCGATTCATGCCGTTCGGTTCCGATAATGTGAAGACCGCCGGCATCGGCGACGCCCGGACCGAGTTTGATATCCGTTCCGCGGCCTGCCATATTAGTTGCAATTGTGACCGCACCGGGTAATCCGGCATGAGCAACAATTTCCGCTTCACGTTGATGCTGTTTCGCATTCAGAACGTTGTGAGGAATTCCCAGTCTCTTCAACATGCGGCTGATCGTTTCCGACACTTCCACGCTTGTCGTTCCCACGAGAACCGGCCGATTGATCTTCCGCATTTCCTCGATTTCTTTGATGACAGCGTTATACTTCTCACGCTTTGTCTTGTAGACTTGGTCGTCAAAGTCCTGCCGGATCATCGGTTTGTTTGTAGGTGCAACGACAACGTCCAGCTTGTAGATATCAAAGAACTCCGGTGCTTCCGTCTCCGCGGTTCCGGTCATCCCTGCCAACTTCTTGTACATGCGGAAGTAGTTCTGCAAAGTGATCGTCGCCAGGGTCTGCGTATCTCTCTCAACTTTTACCCCCTCCTTTGCTTCGATCGCCTGGTGGAGCCCCTCGGAATACCTCCGCCCCGGAAGCAGACGCCCGGTAAATTCATCCACAATCATGACCTTCCCGTCATCGGTCACGACATACTCATCATCCTTTTCATACAAACAATAGGCTTTCAGAAGCTGATGAATCGTGTGGATCCTGTCGCTCCGCTCCGCGTACCGTTTGTTCACCTCGTCCTTTTTGAGTTGCTTTTCTTCGAAGGAAAACGTTCCGTCGTTTTCGATCACGCTGTATTCCGCTCCGACATCGGGGATGATGAACAGCTCCTTGTCATGGCCCGGGAAAACCTAAGCAAAAAACTCTCTTCCCTTTTCTATAAGGTCGATCACGTGGGATTTTTCGTCGATGCTGAAGTACAGCTCGTCGTCGATCTCATGCATGCGGGCCGACTGATCCCGGAGGTAGATCTTCTCCGTATCATGGACAAGCGATTTGTTTGAGGGATCGGAAAGGATTTTCAGCAGCTGTTTATTCTTGGGAAGGCCCCGCTGTGCACGAAGAAGAAGAGGCCCCGCCTCTTCGTGCTTCGATTCTTCGAGAAGTCGCTGAGCGTCCGTCGTGGTCTTCGCGACGAGGTTCTTTTGAGCATTCACGAGCCTCTCGACGAACGGCTTCATTTCATTGAACTTGTGATCGTCAACAGCCACCGGGCCGCTGATGATCAACGGCGTCCTGGCTTCGTCGATCAGAACCGAGTCCACTTCGTCCACAATCGTATAATTGTGTCCCCGCTGAACCATTTCCTCCGCCGTGACGACCATATTGTCACGAAGGTAATCGAATCCGAATTCGTTGTTCGTGCCGTATGTGATATCCTTCGCATACTGCACCCTGCGCTGCGCGGGATCCATATGCTGGAGAATCACGCCAACGGAAAGACCGAGGTACTCAAAGACTCTTCCCATCCACTGGCTGTCGCGAAGGGCAAGGTAGTCATTGACCGTTATGATGTGGACACCTCTCCCCGGGAGGGCGTTCAAATAGGCCGGCAAGGTAGCAACGAGCGTTTTTCCCTCACCGGTTGCCATTTCGGCGATCTTTCCCTTATGAAGAACCAATCCTCCCATGAGCTGAACGTCGAACGGCACCATATCCCATCTGGTTTTCGAGCCTGCGACATCCCACGTTTCTCCCACCAGACGCCGGCAGGCCTCTTTCACCACAGCAAACGCCTCCGGAATCAAACCTTCCAGCGCTTCTTCCAGCCGATCGTCCAATTCCTTGTTCAGGACTTCAATCTGGTCGTAGATCGCCTCCCTTTCCTCAAAAGAGCGTTCTAGATCCTTGAGAGATTCCTTCGCATGAGCGATCTGATCCTTCAAGTCTTTTGTGGCTTCGTCGATCCGGGATCGGAATTCGTCGGTTTTGGCTTTCAGGTCCTCTTCAGAAAGTCCTGCCAACGGCTCGACGTGCTCGTTGACTTCGTCAACAATCGGATAGAGCGCCTTGATGTCGCGCTCATGTTTGGAGCCAAAAAATTTCTTGAAAAACCGAAGCATGGATCTCCTTGGAGTCAAAAAGAAAAATTCTGATAAATATACCCCTTTTTTTCCGTTCAATCAACCGCAAGGCTATCCCGAAGCGTCGAACCAAGACAACCGTGTGCTAACAAAGCAATCGCGCCGCACATCCCTCGGGAGAGACGATCGTTTGCATTTGTTTGCATTTGAGGACATTTCGTTTCACATTGACCGCCGACGCACAACGATCACTCGAAGAAATGAACCGTCTCCATCTCTGCAGGTTGCTCCTCGGGGGCACCCTTCTTGCCGGCTGTTCCGGAGTCGACCGTCTCGTTCGACCAAGCGACCCATGGGAAGCTCTGCGCTTCGACATTGAGAGGATTCTTGGAGATTCAATTTTTGTTCCCACGCGTGCCTCCGTGAAGATCGTCTCGCTGGACAGGGACGAAGTGCTGTACGAACGCGACAGCAGACTTCTCATGCGACCCGCCTCAAACATGAAACTGCTCACATCGGCTGCCGCCCTCCACATCCTCGGAACCGACTATTCGTTCCAGACCGGTGTCCTCGCGGATAGCATTGACGAGAAAGGAACGGTTCATGGAAATCTCTATTTGAAAGGGTATGGAAACCCCGATCTCACGACGGCAGACCTCGATACACTTGTTTCCCGGCTCCGGGGCGCTGGGATTCGCAAGGTTACCGGGAATATTGTGGGAGACGCGTCGTTCTATGACGACCGGTATTGGGGAGAAGGGTGGATGTGGGACGACGAACCTTACTCTTATGAAGCCGGAATTTCCGCGCTCTCTCTCAACAAGAATTGCGTCCGTGTCTCCGTCGTTCCCGGCGCTTCTCACGGTGATTCCGTTTCCGTCAGCGTCGAGCCGACGACGAGATACGTCTCTCTTCTCAATACCGCCCGGACTGTCACAGATTCCGTTGCCGAGCCGCTTGAAATCTCACGTCTCTACGTGAATCGCCTGAATATTATTACCGTGACAGGAGAAACGCTCGCGGGGCCCGACACAGTGGAACAGCTCGTCACAGTTTGGCGGCCGGAATTGTATGCAGCGACGGTGTTCAAGGAACGGCTTGAAGCCGACAGCATTGCGGTTTCGGGCCAGGCTGCCCCGGGGGCTGCCCTGCCATGGTCCAGGGAACTCGCCCGGATTCGCTGGCCGATCGACACGATGTTGATCAATTTGAACAAAGTCAGCGACAATCTGTCCGCCGAGAACACTCTCAAAGCCATTTCCGCGAAGCGGGGTGGTATTCCAGGATCTGCGCGCCATGGCCTGTCTCAACTGCACTTGGTTCTGGATTCTATGGGTATCGACACCACATTATATTATGTGGTTGACGGCTCCGGTGTATCACACTACAATCTGGTTACCGCCGAAATGTTGGTCCGGTTACTTGCAGGAATGGCGAGAAATTCCGAATTGTTCCCGCTTTTCTATGAGTCTCTTCCCATTGCCGGTGTCGACGGCACCTTGAAAGGCCGAATGAATGGCACAACGGCTCAAGGGAATCTTCGTGCAAAGACCGGCTCGATCAGCGGCGTTTCGTCCCTTTCAGGTTACGTCACAACTCTCGACAGAGAACGATTCGCATTCTCGATTCTGATGCAGAATTTTATCCTTCCATCCCGGTGGTATCGGAATGCACAAGATGCAATTGGCGCGCTGCTGGCAAACTTCAGCCGAACAGGAAGAACGATGGTTTCCCGCTGAGTGAGAACCTTCCGAAGGCTTAACCTTCGGAAGGTTATAACGAAATGAGGTAACAACCCTTTGACCGTCCGGACGGTCGGGTTCTGGAAAATCTGCAGTCGCGTTTCCCGGCTGTCACCGACCCCGGTAGGGCGACATGCTCGACAATCCTTTCCAAAACCAAGTCCTCTTCGTTGCATTTGCTCCGACTTTTTTCTAGGTTGCACACGCATGAAGTATCTTATATTCGCTTCGATTGCTCTCCCCTTGCTGATCACCGCTTGCGCGCAAAAACAAAGAGAAGATGCTCCGATTCCTCAGCGATCATTGACGACAGGGATGGTTCCTCGATTCGATGCGACGCAGGCATTCCGCTTTCTCACGGCTCAAACGGACTTCGGGCCCAGGAACCCCGGCTCTTCAGGATACCAGAAGTGCCTTGTCTTTCTTCAGTCTGAACTGAAAAAATACGCCGATACTGTCTCTGTGCAGGGATTCTCCTATCGAACATCTCGCGGCGAGCCGCATCGTGGCAACAACATTATTGGGCGGTTCCATTCTCATGGGGGGAGCCGCATTTTGTTGACTGCGCACTGGGATACGCGTCCCTGGGCCGACATGGATGAAAATCCTGAAGACCGGTCGAAGCCGATTCTGGGAGCAAACGACGGAGCCAGCGGAGTTGCGGTCCTCCTCGAAATCGCAAGACAGTTGAACCTCCTTCCCCCTTCCGTTGGTGTCGACATCGTTTTTTTCGATGCAGAGGATACCGGCGAAACGGGATCAAGCGAGTCGTTTGCTCTTGGCTCGCAATGGTTCGCCAAAAACCTGCCCCCCAATACGAGGTACCGATTTGCAATCAATCTCGATATGGTAGGGGACAAAAACCTTGAGATTCCCCGCGAGGAGTATTCGGACACGTATGCGCCCGATCTTATGGATCTGATTTCTTCAACTGCAAAAGTCCTTGGATATCCTCAGTTCGCCGATAGAAGGGTTCCGGGTATCTACGATGACCACATGCCGTTGAACAAGGCAAATATTCCCGCGGTAGATCTTATCGATTTCAACTATCCGGATGAAACCAATCGATACTGGCACACGCTCCAGGACACACCTGATAAATGCAGTCCGGAAAGTCTGGGAGCGGTCGGTACCGTCCTTCTCCACGTCATCTATGGCCAAGGAACAAGCTTCTAAGACCACCCTTATCAATCAGGTCTTTACACCGACGTTTGGAAGGTATGAGCTTCTCAGGATCTTCGTACCCGGATTCTATTTTACTCTGTCCCTTCTTTTTTTCTGCTGGAGCTTTCTGCTCCCCATGCCCCCTTTCACGCTTGGTACACTCCCGTTATTCCTCCTCTTTCTCGGTGTCATGCTTGTCTCCGGATTGACGATGTATGCCAAGGAGACTCCAAAGCGTCGAAAAGCCTTTCTTCAGAATCAGCCCAGTCAATATTTGAGCGCAAAATCCCGCGGCATGAAGGACCTGCCTCTTTTGGACGATCACGAGGCCCGAAGACTCTATTTCTTCATTTTAAATCACTACGTTCCCCCGGCATTTCACGAAAAGATTTTCTTCTTTGGCACTGTCTATCACATCATGGTGCAGATCCGCCGAACCTCGTTTTGGTTTGCCGTTGCGGGGACAGTCGGCATTTTTTTGCAAACCGCCGCCGGAAGGATGCTCTCCGAGCAGCAGGGGGCGATCATCTTTACAGTCCTCGTCTGGGTTATCTATGTCCTCAACATCCGATACAATAAAGCCGACCGCAAGATGCAGGAAAATTACCAGGATCAGATCTTCTGGATGCAAATGAACAACTCCTTGATTGAGAGAGTTTTGAAAAAACGACAGCAGAATCCTCCCCCCCGATAAAATGTTATGCGCCGCCGCCGTTGGCTGCAGATAGTGTTCACCCTCCCCGAATGGTATCAGGAGCTTCTTGTCGGACAGCTGGCCCTTCTCTCCTTTGCCGGATTCACGCAGGAAGAGACACGGTTAACCTGTACGATTGCAAAGAATCGTTGGAATGCAACCCTCGAGCGGCGCCTGGAGACCCTCCTCTCGCGGTTTCGCGCAGAATTTCCGGACGCTGATACCCGGTTTTCGGTCTCCACCTTCTATGAGCAGAACTGGAATGCACGATGGGAACAATCGACCGGCATTGTCGAGGCCACCGACCGCATCATTATCAAACCGAGTTGGAAGAAACTCCGCAAGAAAGACAAAGGAAAGATTGTTCTCCATATTGATCCCAAGATGTCGTTTGGCACGGGGCATCATGAAACGACACGTCTGTGTCTTTCGCTTCTGCAACGTTATCTTCGGGAAGGGATGAAGGTCCTTGACGTCGGTTCAGGAACCGGTGTTCTTGCCATCGCTGCGGTCAAGTTGGGAGCGGAAACGGCAACCGGGTTCGATCAGGATCCATGGGCAGTGCGCAACGCGCAGGAAAATGCAAAACGAAACAAGGTTGAGGGAAGAGTTTCGATCAGGAACGGCACATTTTCGACATCGAGAGAAAAGGCCGACCTGATTCTAAGCAACATCGATCTGCCCACGAACCTTCAGTTGCTTCCCGACATGCTCAAAAGACTCCGGCGAGCGGGGATTCTTATTCTCTCGGGTTTGCTGGCCGGTGACCTGCAGAAGCTTCTCGATTCCCTTGAGCACCGAAACGCTCTCCCGATTGAATTTGTTGTAGAAAACGAGTGGGCTGCGGTAGCCCTCACAAACGTTGATGCGACTTAGTGTCATCGATATCGGGACGAACACTCTTCTTCTGCTGATTGCAGACGTGGAACGGGACGGTACCATCATCCCTCTTCATCACGGCCACGTGATTGGGCGCCTCGGTCGTGGAGTCGATGAACATCGCACCATTCTTCCCGAAACTTTTATGAAGATTCTCGAGTTGCTCGAGGATTTTGCCGAAACGTCCAAACGCTATGGGAGTAACCGGGTGATCGCGTGCGGGACGAGCGCCCTGCGGGACGCCGGAAATGCAGATGAGTTCGTTGAGTTCATCAAACGGAAACTTGGGGTTGAAATCAGGATACTCACGGGGAACGAAGAAGCTGAATTGACGTACCGGGGTGCAGTGTCTGAGTTTCTCGAAGGGGAAAAAAATTCGTTCTTCACCGTGCTGGACATCGGGGGAGGGAGCACCGAGCTCACCGTCGGTCAGGGCATGAACGTACTCTCCAAACACAGTCTGGACATCGGTTGTGTGAGGCTTACCGAGCGTTTCCTCAAAACCTCTCCGCCTTCTTCGCTTTCGATGAGCCAGACGTTAACGGCCATACGTGAGCGTGTATCGAAAATTCCCTCAGTATCTTCGAACTCCCGTTTGATCGGCGTTGCGGGAACCGTAACGACCCTTGCAGCTCTTGATTTGAACCTCCCGGAATACGATCCGCAGAAGGTCAGCGGGCATGAGCTGACTTATGAAGTTATTCAGCAAACATCGTCGAAGCTGAGAATCAAGACGGTCGAGGAAATGAAGGCTTATCCCCAGATTCTGCCTGGACGGGCTGATGTTCTTCTGGCCGGGATTGTGATTCTTCTGGAGGTAATGAGCCATCTGAATATCCAGGCCATTACCGCGAGTGATCGGGGTTTGCGGTATGGGATCGCTCTTGAGGAAGCCCGGCGGATACCATAGGAGTCCTTTCCGGTCCGCCCTTCACAGTCTTCCTCGATAAAGGCGATTGCGAATTGGCTGCAGTCGAGAGACTTACTGCGTACGTTTGCGTTTTTTCTTTTTAGTTTCGACGCGGAGCCGCGGAAATCGCCCTCCTGCGGCAAGCACCCCTTTCGGCGGCAGGCAGAGAATCGCAGAGTGTTTAGCTCAAGTTGTGAGATAATGCTCCGTCCTCTGCGTACCTCCGCGTCCTCCCCGCCTTGCCTACTTGTGTTCCATGGGGCGGGCACGTGCGCCTCTGCGTTTTTTCTTTTTAGTCTTAACGCAGAGCCGTGGAGGTCGCCCCCTGCCGCAAGCGTGCCTTATATGCGGCAGGCAGAGATACCGCAGAGGGTAAGCTTGCTTTATCCCCCCTTGACCGTTTTGACGTGTGGTTGTTCTGCCGTTTCCAAAACCCTGCGCAGGGCTTTCACAGCGAAGTCAAGTTCATTCTTTGTGGTGGGACGGCCGAAAGAGAAGCGGATTGTTGCCCGAGCCGTTGCCTCATCCCTACCCATGGCGAGGAGGACGTGGGAAGGTTCCAACGTGCCCGATGTGCATGCGGAGCCGCTCGTCACCGAAACCCCCTGCAAATCCATTCCGATGATCAGCGCCTCTCCGTCCACGGACATTCGCTTGGAATCAAACGAAACGTTGAGAATTCCAGGCAGCGATTCCGTACGATGACCATTGAAAAGAAGCTGTGGAAATTCTTCGCACAAAGCTGACCGAAGCATTTCTTTC
>JACPLA010000008.1 GCA_016186715.1 Ignavibacteriales bacterium
CTCCACCAAGCCCGTCTCGCCGAGTCTCGACGAGGCGGACGGAGCGAGGCGAGCAGCTCGTGGAAACGAATGCAAGAAACAAATGAGGGTTTTAACCCGTAATTCTGCGCGATTTGGGGCTAAAGCCCAATAAGATTTCGTCAAACTTGTCCACGACCTAAAGGTCGTGGCCACCCAAAACAATTTTTCAGCAACCTGCTAGTGTCGCGTCTCAAAAAAAATAGTTTGAATAATTACCTCGACGATTGGTTTTGCTTGTCATGGGACACGCCTACAAAGAACGGATGTTCATCCGTCTTTTTCGGTGACAATCCGTGTTCTATTATTCAACTTATTGAAGGGACGCAGCACTAGTTCTCCTAATGAAGATGTACGGCAAAGGCACCAAGACCACGAGGTATAGATTTCTCCCCGTCCCCAAAGCATCTGTGTCGATGCTGTGTCTCGGATTTCTTTTCTTCCAATCTTCAGCGCAAGGCGTATCGACTTCGGTGCGGATTTCCGATTGGGGAATCGGGGATTTCTCGCAGATCCGACTCGGCCAGCTCTCGATCGTTCATGCCCCCGCGGGAGAAGAACTACGCGTGCAGGCCTTGTATGATTCTGTATTTTACGCTTCCGAACCTGTTGTTCCCCGTGATCGGAACTGCGTGACGGTTGCCGACTTTTCCACTCCTTTCATCAATCGCCTTGGCGGAAGCTATGCGGTTTTTCAGTTGGGGGGAAGTTCGGCGTCCATAACACATCCGTCGGAACCGTCTGAAAATGCTTCCTTGATGGTACACTATTCCAGGGTCGCCGGCAACCCTTCGGGTTTCTGGATGCATTTGTTCAATTCGGCCTTTCCCCGATTTGCCCGTCGCTATTTCGATGCGACCCGGTCTTCTGCGCTTCACATCCCGATTCGGAGCAACAACAGGGTGGAAAGGATTACATTGAAAATTGCAGATGATGTGTGGAACGAAAAAGAAGATGCAATGATCGTCGGGGACCTGAACAAGTATTTACCGCGCGGAATGATCGACACAGCCTGGCAAACCGCCGTCATTCCACTCGCTGCGCTCCCTGAACAGATCAATTCTGCCCGTCTCGCGACGCTCGTTCTGGAACCGGTTTCTCCCGCCTCTGGTGCATTCGAGCTCGGACCCATCACCGTTTGTTCGAAGGACGCAGTACGGATCACTGGCCCGCCGGGGAAAGCCGCCCACACCCATCGACGTGAGAACGCCATGTGGATTTGGAACACGGCCGAGCTTACTGAGAATAAAAAGCGAGCGGATGTGTTGATCGATTTCCTACGCGATCAGCGGATCGACCACGTTTTCCTCGCTCTCCCGTATGACGCCTCCGAGCACGGCGAGGGAGTCAATATCGACCGTCCACGCCTTGCACCCCTCGTTCGCTCCCTCAACGCTGCCGCAGTGAAGGTTCATGCCCTTCTTGGGGACAAAGATTTTGTCCTGCCGCACAGCCGTTCCTTTGTTCTTAACAGCATGAACAATATCGTTCAGTATCAGCGTACTGTCCACCCGGGTGAGCAGTTTTACGGGATTCATGTTGATATTGAACCCCACTTGCTGCCGGGTTTCAACAGTCCGCGCCAGGAATGGTTTCTGACAAACTTCATTGAAGTTCTTGCAGCATGCGCCGGGATTGCCCGCGACGGCGGGCTCATCATCGGTGCCGATCTGCCCACCTGGCTCGATGCCGCAAACGAGCTGACCCACCTCTCTCCGGAAATTTCGCGGCAAGGAGTCATCAAACCTGCTTATCAGCACGTCCTGGATCTTATGGACCTGGTTGTGTTGATGGATTACCGGACCAACGTCCAGGGAGACGACGGGATCGTCTTGCACGCGCGGGAAGAGCTGAGGTATGCAGAGCAGCGGGGAGTGAGGATTTTCGTGGGACTTGAAACAGCTCCGTTGCTTGATGAAACCCTGATCCGCTTTCGCGGCGCGCCGGTGAACCGTGTGACGGACGGATCCGGGCAGTATGTCGTCCTTTCCCCCGGCGAAGATCTGCTTTCCGTGTCGCTTGTCTCCGGAGCAGAAGCGGGGGAAATGCTGAAGCGCCCGCGTATTGTCGTTTGGCCTGTTGAACGGGCCATCCCCCTTCCCGCTTCGCGGCTCAGCTTTGCACGGTCGGGGATCTACCAGCTTGCGCAGGTCGTAACCGAATCAGAACCGATTCTCTCTCAGTGGAAGTCGTTCGCCGGATTCGCCTTTCACCATTATGAGAGTTATCGCTCACTGCTGAGAAAGTGATTCGTGCTTCTCAACCTTTTTCTTATTCCTGCAGTGTTGGATGCTTGAGGTGAAACCCCGTGGCATCCTGATATTTCTTCGCCGCCGCCAGCAGCTTCGCTTCTCCGTAAAGCCTGCCGATAAATGAAATACTCGTGGGCGTTCCTTCGCTCGTAAACCCGTTCGGCAGCACAACACACGGATGCCCCGTCAGGTTGGTCAGGAGCAGGTTGTCTCCGCCAAACGAAGGTGCCACATACACGTCGATGTCCTTCATGAGTGTCGCCATGTCCTGAATGAGCAGCGAGCGGACCCGGTTTGCCTGAATGTATTCCACCGCTGGAACAAACCGTGCGGCCCTGAACACATTCGGCCATGCGTTCTTGATCTGCCTCACCATCTGATCGTCTTTCCCGGATCGCGTGAGATCGTCAAACGCCGCTGCCGCCTCCGCCGACAGAATAAACGAAAGATCGCTGACAGGATACCTCTTGGGGAGATCAATGGGAATCAATGTCGCTCCAAGCCGCCGAAGAACGACCAGCACGGAGTCATTCTGCGCTTTATTTGCACGGGCGCTGTCGAATTCGGTTTTCAGAAATCCGATCCTTAGTTCTTTCAAATCGACGTCGGGACGGTAGTTGAACGGAACATCGACCACGGTCTGATCGATCCCATCCGGCCCCACAATCGCACTGAACACGATCGCACAGTCTTCGACGGTCCTGCAAAGGGGCCCCAGCTTATCCATCGACCAGCTCAATGCCATTGCGCCGGCCCTGCTCACACGGCCGTAGGTGGGGCGCAAGCCCGTGGTACCGCACCTCGTCGCGGGCGAGACAATCGACCCCCACGTTTCGGAACCGATGGCAAATGCCACCAGGCCGGCCGCCGTTGCAGACGCCGACCCGGCCGACGATCCGCTCGATCCCTGATTGTAATTCCATGGATTCCTGGTCATTCCGCCATACCAGACGTCTCCCCAAGCAAGCGCTCCGAGGGTGAGTTTTGCGACAAGGACGGCTCCGGCTTCCTCTAATTTTTTTATCACCGTTGCATCTTCATCGATGACCTGATCCTTGAACGGCTCCGCCCCCCACGTTGTGCGGTATCGTTTTGCCGCCAGAAGATCCTTCGCCCCGTACGGGATTCCATGCAGCGGGCCCCGGTATTTCCCCGCCGCAAGCTCCTGATCCGCTCTCCGGGCCTGCTCGAGAGCCAGTTCCTCCGTCAGACTGACCACGCATTCCAGCTTCGGCCCGTATTTTTTGAGCCTTCCAAGGTACATCCGGGTGAGTTGTTCGGAGCTGATCTTGCGCGTCCGAATCAACTCCGCAAGCTCGCGAACAGGCGCAAAGGCAAGATCCTCGAGATTCGCGGGAACGGCCAAACGCCCCACGGGGCTCATCCTCAAAGGTGTTCTGGTTTTTTCGAATTCAAACCCGGGCGGAACCGGATTGAACTCGAGCGAGGGCGGAACGCTGTTTGGGAGTCCAACGGCACGAATGGCCTCATACCCCGCCAGGCGATCGTTTAGATTCCCGAGCATGGAATCGCGCTTCGCATCATTGAACGTGATGCCAAAAATCTTTTCTGCCTTCTCGACGATCTCTTGGGTAATCTGCTGTTCCTTGTTGTCCTGTGCAGAGCCAGCCAGAAAGAAAACGGCACAGAGGGCCGCAATCCCGGCGATCCGTATCCGGATGCGTGTCATAGCATGACCCTTTCAGATTAATAGTATCGGATGAGGTAATAGATCACATACAACCAGGAGAGGAGTCCGTGAACGATGGCCCAGACAATGGACTGATTGGCGGTCCAGCTGATCACGATGGCCAACGCACTGCCGAAACTAATGCCACTCCTGACGACTTCGGTTCGTACGGTAGAGGGTGCCATAAGAGGTTTCAAGTCTCAGGTTTCAGGTTTCAAGTTTCAGGTTTCAGGTTCTGACTTCTGATTTCTTGCATCTCTCTGCCTAGACCCCCGTCCGCCTGCGCCGCGAAACGACCAGCGCGGCGACTCCGACCGCAATCATGCAGATGACAGCGGCAAGAAAAACGACAAGACCGTCATGAACTCCAAGGATGGTGGCACCGGCGTATCCCGCCAGCGCTCCAAACAGGGGGGCAAGAAGTGTTGATTTTGGCATGTGAGTTCGAGACCTCGTTCGAAACCGTAAAAGCCGTTCTTCTTCCTTCTGATCTTCAACTCAGAAAGCTTGATACGTTCCGCCCGTTTCAAGATGACCCTGCGCTGTAATCCTGGTAAGGTCGTTCGCGGCCTGAACTTTTGGAAGGGAAAATTCTTTGACAAGGGCCGGTGGCTGTGCGGGATCAAGATACCCTTCAACAATAACAACCCCACGGCTGTCCTCCCATTTCACAACGATCTGCTTCCCCAGGGCCGTATCCGGCCTAGAATGAACATAACTCACACCGTCGGGTCTCAACGGGATCCCTGCCATCGCTGCGGCCTCCGGGTCGCCAAACTCAATCTCAGCCATTCTCTCGGTCGGCGGCCATTCGGCCGTTCCAAGTGTGGAAAACATCCAGCTGACGAACTGCCGCGGAGTGCCATTGGGGAGAACGACCGGAAATGTGGATTGGGAAAGAATTCCCGGCTTGAGGAGGTATTCCACCATTCCGGCCGCTTGCTCAAGCTCAGGAGAGGTCGAACTTCCGCCCCCGCAGGAGGAAATGAAAAGAGCCAGAATAGCGACAGCATGATTCACTTGTTGCATCGCGGCGGAAAACCCTCGGTGCATTGTTTATGAATCCCATCGCCCCGGAATCGCGTTTCCGCACCGTGGGCACTTTCCGTTCCTGATGGTGTTGCGCTTGACGAGGAATCCCCACCGTTCGATGAGGAGCGTTTGACAATTCGAACAATGTGTGTTTTCAAATCCGCCCACTTCACCAGGCCGATTTCCGGCATAGACGTACCTGAGCCCTGTTTCCCTTCCGATTTCAGCGGCCCGAATCAGGGTCGTCGATGGGGTGTCATCGGGATCGGTCATCTTATAGTCCTTGTGAAACGCCGTCACATGCCACGGAATGTCCGGTGAAACAGAGAGCAGAAATTCCGCCATCTCCCTCACTTCCTCCTCAGAATCATTAAACCCAGGGACAAGCAGCGTGACAATCTCAACCCAGAATCCTCTCTCGTAGAGCATGCGAATGGTATCAAGAACATTTTGCAGAACGCCTCCGAGCTGTGCGTATTGCTTTTGGCGGAATCCTTTGAGATCGACCTTATACAAATCCACCCACGGCTGAATGTAATCCAGAACTTCAGGAGTGCCGTTTCCGTTGGAAACATATGACGTGACAAGTCCGACCTTTTTGGCGAGACGGAAAATTTCAACGGCCCATTCGCTGGTGATCAGCGGCTCGTTGTAGGTACTCGTGACGACCTTCGCCCCGCGGCGGAGAGCCAGATCAACGAAGGCTTCGGGGGACATGAAATCCGGCGGGGCGCCGGCCACCGGATCACGAAGAGCCTGCGACGTCACCCAGTTCTGGCAATACGAGCAGTGGTAGTCGCATCCCAGCATGCCAAAGCTGAGAGCCTTTGCTCCGGGGTAGGCATGAAAGAAGGGCTTTTTTTCGATGGGATCGAGTTGGAGGGCGCCGACATAGCCCCAGGGCACCTGCAGCTTTCCATCTCGGTTAAACCGGACGCGGCAAATCCCGTCTTTTCCGGGCGGAATCTTGCACCGATGACCGCAGGCAAAACAGCGCACCCACTTGTCGGGCATTTCGACATACAATTCGCCAACCCTGGTCTTCTGGCTGAGAAGTTCCTTCAGAGTCGTCACTTCCGCCATCTCACATCACCTCCTCCTGATAAGGTACTTCGATTCCCGGCAGATGTCAAGCTACGTCGTGTTTCATTTTTCAAAGGGATTACCTGCCTCTGTGGAACCTCTTTTTCTCTCCGTGTCTCAATGTGAAATTAATCCAGGGACTCACGAAAGAGGTCTGGCAAAATGCCGAGGAGAGTAAACTGTGACGCCGGCTCAAGCTGGGGCACTCTTCGGTTCTGGAGGGTGACTATCTCCCCGCGGACATTTCCTCCGACTACTGTTCACCGTTTCGCCAGAGCCTTGAAGGGGCGAAGGCGGACTGTTCATTTTTTCTAACCATTCTCTTCAAAATTCTCATATTCTCCACGTCCTCCTTCATATCCGGACCCTTCGGGGTTTCAAGAATCTTCGGAATCGCGGTAAAGCGCGGATCGTTCATGAGAAGCGCAAATCCTTTCTTTCCGATCTTCCCTTTTCCTATGTGGTCGTGGCGGTCGACGCGTGATCCCAGCTCGCGTTTTGAATCGTTGAGATGGAACGCAGCCAGCCTTTCAAGCCCGACAATGTCTTCGAAATCCCGAAATGTCTTTTCGTAACCCCGTTCCGTTGAGATATCGTATCCGGCTGCAAAGAGGTGACAGGTATCGATGCACACCGCCATACGGCTGCTCTGTTCGACAAGATCGATGATCTCTCTCAGGTGTTCAAAGCGGTATCCGATGGCCGTTCCTTGCCCGGCTGTTGCTTCCAGAACGCTTTTCACGACATATCCGGGGGTTTGTTCATGGAGAAGGTTCAACGACTCCGCGATCCTTTTGATTCCCTCCCGCTCTCCCTGTCCCCTGTGGGATCCGGGATGAAAATTGTAGAAGGTCACTCCGAGTCTCTCGCATCGCTCAAGCTCGTCTCTGAACGTCTGAACGGATTTTTTTAGGACGGACGCGTCGATGGCTGCAAGGTTGATCAGATACGTGTCGTGCACCACCACCGGGCCCGGCATTGCTTTCGAAATCAGCTCTTTGTACGTTGCGACTTCCTGATCCGTGAGTGGAGATCCTTTCCATCGGTTGTTGTTCTTGACAAACATCTGAAATGTCGTACAGCCGATTGAAACGGCTCTCCTTACGGCCGAGGAGACGCCGCCCACAATCGACATATGAGCGCCAAGGAGGATCCCGGATGATCGGATCATTGCCATCATCGATTCATGTTTTCAATGCGAGCATTGAGGCAAGAAAAAAATCATTCGGTGACTCAACATACTCGAATTTCTGATGCAAAAAGAAAAGGTTACAATCGTCTTCACGGTGCTTGTTGATGTCATCGGTTTCGGCATTGTCATCCCCATTCTTCCGTTTTATGTGACGTCGTTCGGCGCATCACCCCTGACTGTCACGCTGTTGTTTTCCTCCTTTGCGTTCTTTGCATTCCTCTCGAGCCCGTTTCTCGGTGCACTGTCCGACAAGATCGGACGCCGGCCCGTCCTGCTGGTCAGTATCGCCAGTACGTCTTTGGGCTGGTTTGTGTTTGCGGCGGCCACCTCCATTCCCATGCTGTTCCTTGGAAGAATCATCGACGGAGCCGCGGCCGGGAACTTCACCGTGGCACAGAGCTGTCTTGTGGACATTTCAAAGGACGAAAAGGACCGGGCCGGCAATCTGGGGCTGATCGGTGCGGCGTTCGGCGTCGGATTCATGGTGGGGCCCCTCCTGGGCGGTGTCCTTTCAACCGTTTCACATTCGTTTCCATTCTTGGTCGCCGGCTTTCTTTCAGCCACGAATACAATCCTGGCCTTTTTCCTTTTGCCGGAAACACATCGTGACCGCAATCCCTTGATGCCCCTGAGTGTCAACCCGCTCGCTCCGCTGAAAAGAGCCGCCCTCAATGTTGAGCTGCGCCCCTTCTTCATTGCCTGGATCCTGTTTGGCCTCTCCTTTATGGCGTCCCAGTCGGTCTTTGCTCTTTACGCGGAAGCGGCGTTCGGATTTACATCATTCACAACGGGGCTCCTCTTCACCGGCATGGGTATTGTTACGGTCTTGAACCAGGCTTTTCTGCTCAGACGCTTCTGGCTGAGACGATTCAGGGAGGACCAGCTTGAGTTCTTGATGGAGGTGGTACTGACGCTGGGGCTTGCATGTATGGCCCTCCGCTCTCTTCCTCTGTTCTCCGCTGCCATTATTCTCCTCGCCAGCTCTCAATCGATTCTCCGCGTCGTGATCACGAGTCGTGTCGCGGGTCTCGCCCCGCCTCCGATGAAAGGCGAGGTACTGGGAATCATGACATCGCTGATGGCGGCAAGCATGGTCATCGCTCCGATCATTGCCGGAGTGCTGTTCGAGCTGAACATCTCGCTCCCGTTTGTCTTTGGTGTCCTTTTAATGGCTTTCAGCATAAGGCTCGGGGAGCGCATCCGGAAGCGGGGTCGCTCCGAGCAGGGATGATGCGGAGCAAGGATCGGGAAAAAGGCAAAACGCAGAAGGGAAAGGGTGAAGCGAAATTACTCCTCTTCGCTGTTAATACGGGTCAAGAGTTCCCGCGCTTCCGCCCGATAGCGTCCGTCGTCTTCGTCCTGAGTCGGGAGCATTGGGATAAGGGAAAGATGTGCACGAGCCCGCCCGTAATCTCCCTCCTCGAAATAAGCTCGGGCACAGGCAAGACGGTAACCGATGAAGTCCCACTTCAGGACGATCGCCTGTTCAAAGAGAGCTATGGCCCTCCCGCGGCTCCCCCACCCCAATCCTAATGGCCAGCGAAGGATCCACGGCTTTTCGATCACCTTCATATGGGTTGCACCAAGCGCGTAGAAGGCAAGATGATTGGTTGAATCGAACGCCAGGGCCTGATGGAGATCTGCGCGGATATCCTTCATCATCCCCACCGATCCCCAGAGCCCGGTGAACAAAGCGACGCGGCCGCGGGCGATGGCTCTGGTGGTGAACGCCATCGAGCTCATGGGATTAGCAGCCACGCTTCGATCCGCAAATTCAAGGCCTTTTTCATACATCCTCAATTGTTCTTCCTTATCTTCATCGCTGAGTGTCGGGAGATGCTCACCGATTTCGATGTAGGACCGGCTGATCCGCCACAGGATTTCGCTGTTTGCCGACTCCAGGAGGAGCGCTTCAGAATAAAGAGCCAGCGCTTTCTTGTTATCGAACCGATTCTGGGCCAAATCGTTCGCCTGGGCGAGCAGATCGGTCACGGGATCGGGAGGAGGAGCCGGAGCGGTCGAATCTGAAGACTGGACCTGGGGGGATAACTGAAACGAAAGGACAGATCCGGAAAGCAGGATGCCCGGAAGCAGCGTACGCAAAAAAAGCGTCTCTATTCTCTGAGGATTCACTCGAGATCTCCTCGGACGCGAGAAACCCAATTCTCCCTTCGGAACAGGTTCTTCCCGGGTTGACAGGGTTTCACGAGTTACGGGCCTGAATCTTTTTGATTTCATCCCGAAGCTTGGCGGCTTTTTCGTACTCCTCTTTGGCAATCGCTTCTTTCAGCTGATGCTCAAGCTGCTCAAGCTTGCTGAGCTTCGGTTTCGGAGCGGATTCAGAAGATGTTTCTTCGGTACCGGGGGAAGACATTTTTTCGGCCTCTTCGGTCTCGGGAACGAATGACGCCTCGTCCATGACCTTGTCGGAAACAAAAATGGGAACCCCATAACGCACGGCGAGAGCGATGGCGTCGCTCGGACGCGAATCGATTTCCTGAGTGTCCACACTCAGCCTCGCATAGAAAGTCCCGTCGCGCAATTCATTGATGAAGACGTCGTTGAGGGCGACGCCCATGGTGTCGATGATGCTTTTGATAAGGTCGTGTGTCAGTGGGCGCGGCGGCTTGATGCCTTCCATCTCGAGGGCGATCGATTGCGCCTCAAACGCGCCGATAATAATGGGGAGCCGGCGCGTCCCGTTCACTTCCTTCAGAATGAGGGCATAAGCGCCGCCGGCGGACGGGCTCGTCGACAATCCAAGAATGTCAACCTGAATTTTCTCCACGTTCTCCTCGTGCAATAATCAACAACACATTTACTTCCCCGAAAGTTTTCTCACCTCTTGCGTGAGGGCGGGAACAATCTCAAAAGCGTCGCCGACAATGCCGTAATCGGCAACCTGAAAAATCGGAGCGTCCTTGTCCTTGTTGATCGCCACAATATACTTTGACGAAGACATTCCTGCAAGGTGTTGAATAGCGCCCGAAATCGCAACGGCGATATAGAGGGACGGCGAAACGGTCTTGCCGGTCTGGCCGACCTGTTCGTCATGCGGACGCCAACCCGCATCCACCACGGCGCGGGACGCCCCGACGGCTCCCCCAAGCACGGAGGCAAGCTCCTCGATGAGAACGAAATTCTCGGGTCCTTTCAGCCCCCTCCCGCCTGAAACAATGATATCCGCTTCTGCCACATCCAGCTTCCCGCTCGATTGGGCAACCTCCTTGACCCTGGAGGTAAGATCGCCATCGCCAATTGTGATCGCGACTCTTTCCACTGTCGCGGATGCTCCGTTGCTCATCCCGCTGGTGAACACATTGGGCCGGAGTGTGAACACTTTCCTGGGCGAAGTGACAACGGTTTCAATCAGCGCTTTGCCGGCGTACACAGGCCGCGTGGCAACAAGGTTTCCCCCCTCCACTGTCAGCGCGGTGCAATCCGCCACGAGGCCGGCTTCAAGGCGCACGGCAACGCGAGGCGCTACGTCCTTCCCCATGGCAGTGGCCGGGAGCATCACCACATCCGCATTCTCCTTATTCGCAACTTCCCGAATGATCTTTGCATAGGCAGTCGTTGAATACAGGGCCAGATTGGGATCCTCGACCACAACCACACGCGAGGCTCCGTATCCCCCCAGCGAAGCGGCAATCCCTTGAACTGCGCTTCCAACGACAAGCGCAACCAACTCCGCCTGCGCTTCGTCGGCAACCTTCCTGGCGGCCTTGATCACTTCGAAGGCCACTTTCTTGAACTGATTATCCCGTTGTTCGGCAAAAGCGAGAATCTTCATCTCAGATCACCTTGGCCTCTTCATGGAGCATTCTGACTAATTCCGAAACGGCGCCGGCACCCGTTCCGACGATCTTTCCGGCCCCCTTGGCGTGAGGCTTCTGCATCGAACGCACCTCCGTTTTGTTCTGAGGCGGAGTCGGCTGTTTCTCTTCGATCGGCTTGCCCTTGGCCCCCATGATTCCCTTGAGCGAAGGGTAGCGCGGCTCATTCAATCCCTTCTGCGCCGTGAACACCGCCGGCAGCGAGACCGCCACCTTTTCGTGCCCCCCTTCCACTTCTCTCTCGGCCACGGCATTTTTCTCTCCGGCCAGCTCAAGGCCAACCACCACCGAGGCCGAAGGAAGGCCCAGCATCTCCGCCACCATCCCGCCCACTGCAGCATCGTCGCTGTCGATCGACTGCTTCCCGAAGAAAATGATGTCAGGCGATAATTCTTTCAGGTAATCCGCCAGCGCCCGGGCAACGGAGAAGGAGTCGCGCGGAGAGTCGTCTTTCAAAAGAACCGCCTTATCCGCCCCCATTGCAAGGGCCTTCCGCAATGTTTCTTTGTGGGGATCGCCTCCGAGGGAAACCGCAATGACCTCCCCGCCCGATTTCTCCTTCAAACGAAGGCATTCTTCCACGGCGAATTCGTCGTACGGATTGATCACGAAATTCACGCCGGCCCGATCAATGCTTTTCCCGTCTGCTCCGATCTTGACTTTCGTTTCCGTATCCGGAACGTGATTGACGCAGGCAACCAGTCTCATATAAATCTCTCATTCGCTTTCTGATCTCTGACCTCTGTCCTTTGACCTCTGATACCAAACTAACGAACTTTCTCCAAAGCATCAAGCAAACAGCAGCGCCTCAATTTTTTTCGAAAAACGCCCATCACAAATGCCCCCTTTGAGCGCTGAAGCAGCGATCGCGACAAGAGCCAAGACCTAAATGAAAAATTCCAGACCCGCATTTTCTTGATTGGATATTGATATTTCGGATTTGCTCCTTGCTATTTGTGATTTGAACCTTCCTCCCCTGGCAGCTTTGCGGTGGACGACTGCCTCACTTTTACGGATTCAGCGTGCCCCGACGTACAAATGACCGCTATTCACTTTCACTCCCATGAATTTGAGATACATGAAGAGCTCGGCTTTGTGATTGACATGATGTTCCACGGCGAGCATCGCCGCCCTCCAGCGCGGAACGCGTCCCAGCTGCGGCGTGTCGATTTCTCCGCGGTCAAAATCCTCTTGTGAGAGTGCGCCAACCCTCATGCGGAATTCGGCGTAGTGCTCGTTCAACGCGTTCACGGCTGCTTCGATGGTCGCGGACGGCGTGCGCCGGTTGAAGAGAAAGATCTCCCTCATCGATTTGAATCCCCAATCTCCCACGCTGATCCCTCGCGCGTACATTCCAAGCGCCCCCGCCATGTGCGCCATAAGCTGCGCGGCTGAGAAGGCATTTTCCGACGGCTTCCAGTCGAGCTTATCGGGCGGAACCATGCGAAACAACGGCTCGGTGGGCCTGATCATGTCGTCAAAATAGGAAAGATAATCCCGGACTGTCATGGTCCCTCAAAGGATTGTTTTAAGAAATGCGGGGTTGACGTTCCCGCCGCTGAGGACGGCGCAAACCGTTTGACCTGAAATCCCCAATACATTGTGGTACACTGCGGCCGGAGCAACCGCGCCGGTCGGCTCAACGATAATCTTCATCCGTTCAAGAAAGAATTTCATGACGGCAATCACCTGGTCGTCGGTCACCGTCACGACGTCGTCCACGAAGTTCATGATAATTTCGAAGTTTCTTGTTCCGACCGACTGGGTTCTCATCCCATCGGCGATGGTCTTCGGGGGCTCAATACGGACGATCTCCCTTTTGCGGAACGATTGGTAGCAATCGTTGGCAGTCTCCGTTTCAACGCCGATTACTCGGACCTTCGGATGAAAATGCTTGACGGCCACGGCACAGCCGGCGATCAATCCCCCTCCGCCTACAGGGACAAACAGATAATTCAGCTGTTCCAGGCTCTTTGCGATTTCTCTTCCGACCGTTCCCTGTCCCGCGATGATCTGATCATCGTCATACGGGGGGACCGGAACATATCCATGCTTTCTCTCGAGCTCCAGAGCAACGCGCTCCCGGTCATCCGACGAATCCTCACAAAAGACCACCTCGGCCCCGTACTCCCGTGTTGCTTCGACCTTGTTCGAAGGCGACGTTTTCGGCATGACAATCGTTGCCCGGACTCCAAGGAGCTTTGACGCCAGGGCGACGCCTTGCGCGTGATTGCCCGACGAATGGGCCACGACCCCGCGCTGTCTGTCGACACCGGATAGTTGCGCGATCTTGTTATACGCACCGCGGATCTTGAACGATCCGATGCGCTGGAAATTCTCCGCCTTCAGGAAAACCGAGTTTCCGCATTTCCGGTCCAATGTGGTAGAGGAAAGCAGCGGCGTCTCATGGACCACCGGCTTCAGGATTGAAAAGGCCTGTTCGATATCTTTGGAAGAAATCATCGGGAAAACAAAAAATAGAAAAAAGGGAAAGGAATGACAAGCGGAACAAACGCTCGGTAGTGTCTCAGTTTATTCTACTCACCGGCAACCGCGTAACGATACCTGGGTTAATTTCACAGAGAGACACGGAGAAAAAAAGAGAGTTCCGCAGAGATAGAACGCGGAGAACGCGGATGCTACTTCGGGACGGCAACTTCTTTGTGTTCAAACGAGTGTCCGGCACGCTGCAGTGCCTTCACTGCATCGACGATCTTCTCCTCCCGAAGGAAAACATAGACCGTTGTGAACGTGGTAAAAACCAGAGGGTTGAGACCCACCTGAGTCAGCGGATCGATCAGGGAAGGAAGAATGCTCCCGTCCTTCAATGCAGATTCCCCGTCAACTCGTAACGCCCGCCATCCGATTTCCTGTTGAACGTTGGTGGGAGCCATAAACTCCGGAGTAATAATGATGAACTCGTCGTCCGTGCGCGCCGAGAAACACATTTCCCCCTTTGCCACAATCATGGGAAACTCCGCAAACTGAGCAAGCTTGCTCATCGTGAATTTCTCATTCAGCAGATGAAGAGTGAGCTTTTTGTTCTGGTTGGGGGTTGTCATGCCTTCAATGCCCTGGCTCACAAGCGTCGTGGGGCTCGTCCAATGTAGTATTTCCGGGCGATTGGCGCAAGAGGCCGAGCGGGAAAGGAACTCCCCCAAAGGCTTTCCTGTTATTCCTTAGCTCTCACAACGGGCCTTTCTCCATAGGCTGGCTTGATTTTCGGCAGCCGCTCAATTTTTACGAACTTCTTTTTTGATAGGAGGATCCTCATGAAAAAACTTGTTGTTGTCATTGGTCTCCTCGCCGCGTTTGTTTTTGCCCAGGCTGCAACGGCGCAGGAAGCTGCACCCGGCGAGGGGAAGGTCGAAAAAAAGGTGGAGAGGATGCAAAAGAAGGGGGAGATGAAACAAAAGAAAGGTGAGGCTGTTCAGAAAAAGGGGAAGAAGCTGCAGGAAAAAGGAGGGAAGGCGATGAGCGAGGGAGATATGAAAAAAGCTTCAGCGACGAAGAAGACCGGAAAGAAGATGGAGAAAAAGGGGGAGAGGA
>JACPLA010000019.1 GCA_016186715.1 Ignavibacteriales bacterium
GAAGGAACTCGGTCTCCAACAACCACTCTACACAATTCTACAGATTCTCAGTGTCACACTTTTTGAGAAAGAACATATATATCAATTACTTACAGCATCATGGGCCGAATTGAGCAACCAGAATATCAAAAAACAGCTGTCATTGTTCAACATTTGACCGGACAGCACTGATCTACAATCTTCAATCTACAATGTTTTGCCCGGATGGTGGAACTGGCAGACACACCGTCTTGAGGGGGCGGCGCCCGAAAGGGCATGCGAGTTCAAGTCTCGCTCCGGGCACATCATTCTCACAATCAAGGAGGACTCATAAGAATGAGACGTATTTTCTCTCTCCTCGCCGCATCAACGCTGGTCGTACTCCTGGCCGCAGCTCAGGATGGAGCGCCGGACCAGCAGAACGAGGCAAAGAAGCTGTTTAATGAAGGCAATCGCTTGTACAAAGCGGGCAATTATACGGGTGCCGCGGAGAAATATAAGGCCGCGCTCGCCCTGGACCAGAATTTCGCCTTTCATTATCAGCTTGGACTCTGCTTCAAAAACAGCAAACAGTACGACGATGCGATCGCTTCCCTCCTGGCTTCTGTCAAGCTGAATCCTGGATTTTCAGGGGCGCACAATGCCATTGGAGGCGTGTATCTTACGCAGGGCGAATTCGACAGGGCCATCGAATCATTCAAGTCTGCCTTGGATCTTGATCCCAATCTCAAGCCGGCGCAAAAGGGGATTTCAGAAGCCTACGCGGGAAAATGCCAGCAACTGTTCGATGCAGGGCGGTTGGAACAGGCGGGGGGGCTGGCTGATGAAGCGCTGGCGCAACATTCAGACAACGGAAAATTGTACCTGGTCGCAGCTCGAATCTATAACAAGCAGGAGCGACCGGATAAAGCGCTCGACGCAGCAAACGATGCGCTTAAACTCAAGAAGGGGAGAGCGAAGGGAGCAGAATACTTTGAAATCGGCATCGCGCACAAGAAATTGCAAGAATACGACAAAGCGCGCAGCGCATTTGCCGAGGCGCGGAAAGATCCTATCTACAGTCGCAATGCGCAATACGAGCTGGACGGTCTGAAGGGCAAATAACCGAACCGGATAGTCGGAAACACGGAGGGACGAGTCACATCGTCCCTTTTTTGTTATGGGAATCGTGGAACTTTTAACACTTAAACACTCCGCTCGCTGCGGCAGCGCATGTCTGTCGGGATTGCCGTGATCCTCGCACGAGAATCGACTGTTGCACGACCTCAGAACTCTATTCAAAGTGTGGCAGCCGTCCGAGGTTACGCGGCGGGCAGAGGACAAGACATACAACGAGGTAGGCTTCGTCCACGAAACAGGGAAGAGACGTATGCGGAAACATGGGCTCGGAATGACAGAGCTTCTTTCTTGCCAGTGTTCACAGGTTGTGTCTCAGAGGAAGAAATAGTAAGTTTGGCGCATGGACGCAGGCGCGGAGATTATTGTTCAAGGTCTCGTTCAGGGTGTGGGCTTTCGCTACTACGTCTATGAGGCTGCACGTCGGCTCAAAGTCCAGGGCTATGTCAGAAACCTGCCAAGCGGCGATGTTCAGGTCGTCGTTGAGGGAAATCGGGGGATGATCGAAGATCTCGTTCGTAGTCTGAGGGCAGGCCCGCGGGCGGCGCATGTGAATCGCGTTCACATTACGTGGACCGATGTGGTGCATCATTTCACAGAATTTGAAATTCGTTGATGGGCACGCTTCCGGATCGTTTTGGCATTGGCTACGACGTCCACGCGTTCGGCAGAAAACGAGCGCTGATCCTTGGTGGAGTCATGATTCCGTCCGAGCGAGGCCTGATTGGGCACTCCGACGCCGATGTTCTCCTGCACGCGATTTGCGACGCACTCCTCGGGGCTGCCGCCTTGGGCGATATCGGCACCCATTTCCCAAATACACGGAGTAAGTACAAGAATATTTCAAGTGTCGTTCTCCTGAAACGCGTTGCGGGGATGCTGAGACGGCGAAGAATGCGAGTGGCCAATATCGACGCGACAATTCTCCTTGAACGTCCCAAGATCTCACGGTATGTTCCGCGCATGAGAACGACCATTGCCCAAGCCCTTGGAATCAACCCTTCGCAGGTCTCTGTCAAGGCCACCACCAACGAAACCATGGGGTTCGTCGGCCGGGGCGAAGGATGTGCCGCCCTTGCCGTCGCTTCGTTATCCCCGAGGTAACGAGCGAGTGGAAGACTTTCTCCAGAATCTCTCCGAATTGAATCCTCTCTGGGTGTACCTCACGGTGGCAGGGATCGCCTATATTGAGAACATCCTGCCGCCCTTCCCCAGCGATGTCGTCCTCGTGGCCTGCGGAGCCCTGATCGGGATTGGCCGTATCGACTTTGTAGCCACGGTTCTGATCGCCACGGCAGGAAGTACACTCGGTTTCATGAGCATGTACAAGATCGGGGACTGGGTGGGTGATCGGATCATCGAGACCGGAAAGATCAAGTTTATTCCGGTGGAGAGCGTCCGGAAGGTTGAGGAATGGTTTCGCCGGTACGGCTACGCTGTGATCGTGGTAAATCGCTTTCTTGCAGGCACGCGCGCGGTCGTCTCGTTTTTCGCGGGGCTTTCGGAACTGTCTTTATGGAAAACGACCGTTCTTTCCTTTGTGAGCGCGCTCGTATGGAACACCATCCTGTTGTTTGCCGGTAAGACTCTCGGCTCCAACTGGTCTGCCATTCTTTTCTACCTCGAAACGTACAGCAAGAGCGTGACAGCGATCGTCATTCTTGCTTTGCTCATTCTCGTCGGGCGGTATTTCTATCGCCGGCAAAACTTGAAAACCGGAAAATAGCCGTCGTTGGGTGAGTTCCTCTCCAATATCGACCTTTCCGTTTTCTACTTTGTTAACCATACGCTTCAGAACATCCTGTTCGATGCTTTCATGCCGTTTCTGACTGATTTGAACAAGAAACCGGTTATTCTGGCCGCTGTTGCGATCGGGTGGCTCTGGCTCATGATCCGGGGCGGCTCTGTTGGGCGCATGGCAGGGCTTTTCCTAGTCTTGACGATTGCGTTCAGCGATCAACTCAATAGTTCGTGGATCAAGCATGTGTTCGATCGCGACAGGCCCTGTCACGTGCTGCCCGATGTTCACCTGCTCGTCAGTTGCGGAAGCGGGTACTCCTTCCCCTCATCCCACGCCGTCAACAACTTTGCCGGTGCCGTCGTTCTCTCATACTATTATCGACGGTGGATCTGGGCTTTTCTGACCTTCGCGTCATTGGTTGCGTTTTCAAGAGTCTACGTCGGAGTCCATTATCCGTCGGATGTCATTGCAGGCGGAATCATAGGATTCCTCTGCGCCGGATTGGTATTGGGCGGCGCCTTTGTCATCCGAAAAGTTTGGAAAGCTCGCCATCCGGGGAGCCGGGAGACCGTGCCGTGACAGCTTCCGTTCCGCACCCGGGTACAATGTCAAGCGGTCGGTTCAACGCCTTCCTGGCGATCAGCTCCGGGCTGCTTTTAGGCCTGTCGTTTCCGCCCACTCCGCTCTATTCTCTGGCGCACATCGGACTCCTTCCGCTTCTCTTCCTTCTTGACAGGCTGAGCCGGTACGGCGAAATCGCCCGCTTCTCCTATCTTGCCATGTTTGTCTTCCATCTCATCACGCTGTACTGGGTCGGTGGGTTCACTCACATGCGTGATGGGTATCTCGTGGTCTCCGGGGCTTCACTCCTGCTTGCCCATCCGATGTTCTATTGGATTCCGATTCTCAGTTTTGTTTTCGTTCGGAAGCAACTTGGGGAAACAGCTGCGCTTGTAAGTTTTCCCTTCCTCTGGGTGGGATTTGAGTATTTTCATGCTCTTGGCGAATTCTCGTTCCCCTGGCTGACACTCGGGAACAGCCAGGCGTACGATCTGAACAGGATTCAGATTGCCGAATACGCATCTGTATTCGGAATTTCCTTTTTCATCGTCGCGTTCAATACGCTAGGGTTTGTGTTCATCAAGAAGATTGCTTTTAACGTTTGGAAGTTCTCTTCGCGCCCCGGAATTGCGGTTTTTTCCGCATTGCTGATTGTGTACGGCGGTCCGATTGTTTTTGGCATTTCGGCTTCCGATTCGTACAATTTGCACGAAGAGCGAACGATGAAGGTTGGCATCGTGCAGCCAAATATCGATCCGTACGAGAAGTGGGGGGAGGGTTTTCACTCGAAATGGGATTCGTACCTTCGCCAGATGGACATTCTCATCGACCAAACGAAGAGGATGTCGTCGGAATCTCTGGATGTGATCGTATGGCCTGAGACGGCGATACCGTTTTATATCCTGTTGCCGCAGAACAGACAGTATCTCGGACAGCTCAGACAAGAACTGGATTCCATCGGAACACCCGTGTTTGCCGGTCTGCCGGACGGCTCGTACAGGGATTCCACGTCCGCAAGCCCGACAGCCCAATGGATCGAGGGCGCGGGGGCATTTTTTGAAGGATTCAATTCGGCGACGCTTCTTCTTCCGGCACAGGACGTGGATACGGTTTATCACAAAGTCGTTCTTGTACCGTTTGCCGAACGAATCCCTCACGCCGAAAGATTGACTTTTCTGATTGAACCGCTCAAGTGGAGTGTTGGAATCAGCAGCTGGGGAAAAGGTGACCATCAGGTCGTGTTTGAGCTTCCTCTTCGATCGGGAGAGGCGGCAAGTTTTGGCGGGATGATCTGCTACGAGTTGGTTTTTCCGAGTTACGTTCGCACATTCGTGGAGCAGGGAGCGGAGTTTCTTGTCATTATCTCGAACGACAGTTGGTGGGGCCACACCTCGGGAGCGTATCAGTTGGCGGCCTATTCTGTCATCCGGGCCGTTGAGACGAGGCGGTGGATTGTGCGCTGTGCCAACGGAGGAATTTCCGGGGTCATCGACCCCGCGGGAAGATTCTACAACAAAACGGAATTTCTTGAGGCCACGAGCGTGATCGGAACGATCGGCGCGAGGACCGAGCGAAGCTTCTACGTCCGGCACGGCGATCTGGTCGGAAAAGGTTGCCTGACAGCCTTTTTCGTGTTCATGGCGGCAGCTTTTGTCCGGAGACTTGGAACATCATGAATAATCACATCATCGATCTTCGGAGCGACACCGTGACGAGACCCTCTCTGGCCATGCGGAAGGCTATGATGGAGGCGGAAGTTGGCGATGATGTCTTCGGGGAGGATCCGACTGTCAACCTGCTCCAGCGACGGGTCGCGGAACTCTTGGGAAAAGAGGATGCGCTGTTTACCCCTTCGGGGGTCATGGCCAACCAGCTCGCGATCAAATGTCATACGCAGCCGGGCGATGAAGTTCTCGTAGAACAAGATTCACATATATTCAGCTACGAAACCTCGGCGCCGTCTGTTCTCTCGGGGGTGCAGCTCTCGACGCTCCCTGGAACAAACGGAATCCTGACGGCTGCACAGATTGAGGCGGCGATCCGCCCTCCGGCGTATTTTATGCCCCGGTCGTCACTGATCTGTCTCGAAAACACGCATAACCGGGCAGGCGGAACAATCTATCCGCTGGAAGAAATCAGAGAGATTCATCGGCTCGCGCAACGGCGGTCCCTGGCGATGCACCTTGATGGAGCGCGTCTGTGGAATGCCTGGGTTGCTACTGGAATTCATCCGAAAGAGTATGCTGCCCTGTTCGATACCGTTTCGGTTTGTTTCTCCAAAGGCCTTGGCGCCCCTGTGGGGTCAGCCATCGTCGGCACGCGGGAAGTAATGAGCCGGGCGCGGAAATTCCGGAAAATCTTCGGCGGCGGAATGCGGCAGGCGGGAATCCTTGCAGCAGCCGCTCTGTTTGCCATCGACCATAATATCGATCGACTCAAGGAAGATCATGCGAAAGCTTCAACGCTGGCGGAAGGATTGGCAGAAATTCCGACCGCGAAAATCGACAGGAAGAGAGTTCAGACGAACATCGTGATGATTGACATGTCCGGAACGCGTCAACCAGCTTCGGCTCTCCTTGGCAGACTGCAGACACAACGCCTTCTTCTCACGGAGGCTGGGCCCACCGTCCTTCGCGCGGTGACGCACATGGACGTTTCCATGGATGAAATTGTTCGTGCTGTGAATATTATCAAGTCGGTGCTCTCGTCATGACACAAGATCGATTTGACCGCGCACGGTTTAAACACAAGATCGAGATCCGTGTCCGCAATTATGAAGTGGACTGGCAGGGGATCGTCCACAATGCGGTCTACCTTCTCTATTTCGAGGTGGGCAGGGTGGAATATCTGAAGAACGTCGGGGCCGAACTTGATCTGAACAGTGTTCGGGGAGACAATAAGGTCGTCCTTGTGCATAACGAGATCGACTACATGAGACCCGTTCACTTTGATGATCTGCTGATCGTGCGTACGCGTATTTCATCAATCAAGAACTCCAGTTTCCTGATGGAGGGACTTCTCGAATTGGCAGCGGGCGGAGAATTGGTTGCCACCAATGTCGCTCACCACGTCTGGCTCGATCCGGCGACCAACCGGCCTACACCTGTACGCGATGAATTTAGAAAGCTGATCCAGCGTTATGAGGGGGGAGAGGGGAACATCACCTGGCCGGTGCGGGAAACATGACAACGTTTGAAGAATTCAGGTCGTATTGCGGGCGCGGGAACGTCTTTCCGGTGTTCGAACCGATTGTCGCAGATACAGAAACACCTGTCTCGGTGTTTCTGCAGATCAAGGACCTTGGTCCTTATTCCTTCCTGCTTGAAAGCGTTGAAGGCGGAGAAACCGTGGGGAGATATTCCTTTCTGGGCTTCAATCCGTTCATGAAGTTCACCATCAAGGAGCGTCGTCATGCCATCGAGACCTTTCATGACGACGTCGTGGTTCTTCCTTCACTGGTTGATCCCAATGATCCTCCCGTGCTTGCCCTGAAGAAACTTCTTGCCCACATCCGGACCGTACCGGTTGCCGATTTGCCCAGATTCAGCGGCGGAGCGGTTGGCTATCTTGGATACGAGGCAGCGGGGCTTTTCGAAGACATCCCCATTGTTGAGAATGACGAGCTCGATATTCCGGACGGTATGTTCCTCTTCTATGATGTTGTCCTTATTTTCGACAATGTTCTTCATCGGTTGTTTCTGGTTTCGTTGGCCTATGTTCCTGAAGCCGAACAAACCGAGCACGGTCTTCAGCGTGAGTACGCAAAGGCAGAATCGGAGATCACACGGTTGAAGGAACTTCTTGGAATGGAACGAAAAGACGGCCTGGGGGCGGCAACACACCTGGGCCCGCTGGAACATCTTCTGTCCAAGGATGAATTTTGTCGAAGTGTCCGAACAGCGAAGCGGTACATCGAAGAAGGCGACATTTTTCAAATGGTCCTCTCTCAGCGATTAAAGCAAGAGGTCCGCGTAAACCCTTTTGATATGTACCGGACGCTTCGGGTTGTGAACCCGTCTCCGTATATGTATTATCTTGCTCTGGATAGTTTTTCGATCATAGGGTCGTCCCCGGAGATGCTTGTGAGGGTAGATCACGGGATCGTGGAAACGAGGCCCATTGCCGGAACACGGCGACGAGGCGCTTCCCCTGAAGAGGATAAAAGACTCGAGGAGGAGTTGCGCTCCGATGAGAAGGAAAAAGCCGAACATCTGATGCTCGTTGATCTCGGAAGAAACGATGTCGGGAGAATCTGCGAGTTCGGATCCATCGAGGTGGTGGAGTTGATGGCCGTTGAGCGGTATTCTCATGTCATGCACCTTGTTTCCAGTGTTCGTGGCCGTTTGCGGGCCGGCCTGTCGGCACTGGACGCCCTGATCGCTTGTTTTCCAGCGGGAACTCTGACCGGGGCTCCGAAGATCCGTGCTATGGAAATCATCGCCGAGCTGGAGCCGGTGAAACGCGGGGTGTACGGGGGCGCAATTGCTTACCTGGATTTTTCCGGGAACCTGGATTCCTGTATTGCCATCCGGACCATCGTTGCAAAAGACACGACTCTGTTCTTTCAGGCCGGTGCGGGTGTCGTGTACGATTCTGTTCCCGAACGGGAGTACGAAGAGACCATCGAAAAACTGCAAGCAAATCTGAAAGCCCTGGAGATGCTCAAACAGTGATTCTTGTAATCGACAACTACGATTCCTTCACGTACAACCTCGTCCAGTATCTTGGAGAACTTGGAGCGGAGCAGAGAGTTGTTCGGAACGATCAGATCACGGTAAAGGAGATCAAAGAACTTGGTCCCGATGGAATTGTTATTTCTCCGGGTCCTTGTACGCCGGCGCAAGCCGGTATCTCTGTGGAGCTCGTCCGCTCTCTGCACGAACGTGTGCCCATTTTGGGAGTCTGCCTTGGCCATCAGGCGATCGGACAGGCGTTTGGAGGAGAGATTGTCAGGGCACCGTCCATCGTCCATGGTAAAACTTCCCCGATTTACCATCATCAAAAAGGCATCTTTGACGGTGTTCCCGATCCGTTTCGGGCAACTCGTTACCATTCGTTGGTTGTTCGGAGGGAGACACTGCCGGATTCCCTAGAAGTGACTGCCTGGACGCAGGAGGGAGTCATCATGGGTCTACGACACCGAAAATCCCCCACGGTCGGCGTCCAGTTCCACCCCGAATCGATTGCAACGGAATACGGCAAAAAGATTCTGAAGAATTTCTTGAAAATGCGGTAAACCCTTCGGAATACCACACGGAGTCAGTATGAATATGAAAAAGAAAGCGACGCACCACGATCAGATTCAAGATGCCCAGCTGAAATTCTTGAGCGACGCTCAGCAGGATTTCTGGCGGCTCTTTCGAATCATGGCGGAATTTGTCGAGGGATTTTCCATGATGGGTCAGCAGCAGCGGCTGGTATCGATCTTCGGATCGGCTCGCTCAAAACCCGGCTCGAAGTACTACGAAATGGCGATGCAGGTTGCCAGGGAACTCGTGGATCGCGGGTTCAATGTTCTCACCGGAGGAGGACCGGGGATCATGGAAGCCGGAAACAGGGGGTGCCGCGAGGCAGGCGGAGCCTCCGTGGGGATCAACATCGACCTTCCATTTGAACAAGAATCGAACGGATACATTGACGAGGGAAGACTTGCAACCTTCCGGCACTTCTTTGTCCGAAAAGTCATGTTTGTCAAATACGCCCACGGCTTTGTCGTGCTTCCGGGCGGCTTCGGCACACTGGATGAATTCTTCGAGGCCGTGACCTTGATTCAGACGAAGAAAACCAGACCGTTTCCTGTCATCCTTATGGGAAAGGAGTACTGGAGCGGTCTCATCGAATGGATGAGAACGACGATGACCTCTGCCGGCAATATCAGCGAGGAGGAGATGAGCCTCTTTTCGGTCACAGACGATCCTGTCGCTGCGGCCGACATTATCGCTGAATTCTATAGGAAAATCGAGATTGTGACGAATTTCTAACGGAGGACTTGCTTCTTCCCACGGAAGTTTGTATCTTAATGTGCCTTTCGAAATAGCCCGCCTGTTCCGGGCTATTTTTTTTGGAATTTCATGACGATTCAGCAAATCAAGCAAAAAATCCAGGAAACCGCGCTTCCTATTCTCGAACGACGTGGCGCTTTTCTCCTGGATGTCAGTGTCAGATTCGAGCGCGGAACCCGAGTCGTTCAGGTCTTTGCCGACACCGACCGCGGTATTACGGTTGACGAGTGCGCCGACATCAGCCGGGAGCTTTCCAGGGAGATTGCCACGGCGTCTCCGTTCGGCGCATCGCCCTATCAGCTTGAGATCTCTTCCCCCGGGATTGACAGGCCGCTGAGATTACTCAGGCAATATCAAAAAAATGTCGGCAGGCGCTTCCGGGTAAAATTCGCAGGAGCGAACGGACCCGCGCAGCTGACAGGAACGCTGGTCTCTGTCGTTGACGACCAGATTACATTTCAAGAGGAAAACGGTGAAGCAATTTCACTGCCTTTCGATCAGATACTGGAATCAAAAGAGGAGTTGCCATGGTAGCCGTTGTGCAGGATTGTCCCGTCGGAGGATGCAATGAATCATGATATTGTCGAATCATTTGCTCAAATGGTTCGGGAGAAAGGAATTGACAAGGATATTCTCATCGGGATCGTCGAGGATATCTTTGGAATGATGGTCCGGAAAAAGTTCGGTCAGAACACCAGGTTTGACGTGGTCGTCAATATGGAAAAGGGTGATATCGAAATCTATCTGGAAAAAGATGTCGTGGACGAAGTCGCTGATGCTGAAACGCAGATCGATGTGAAAGAGGCGCGAAAAAGAAGCGGAGAGGATCTTGAGGTGGGGGAAGATTTTGTTGAGATTGTCCCGCTGGAGACATTCGGGCGGAGACTGGTGATCAGCGCAAAGCAGAATCTGAATCAACGGATCAAGGAGATCGAAAGGGAATCGATTTACAACGAGTATTCGAATGCCCTTGGAGAAATCGTGGTGGGAGAAATCTACCAGATTCGGCGCGGGAAGGGGGAAATTTTGGTTATTCACAACAAGAATGAGTTGATTCTCCCCCGAAGCGAGCAGATTTACAAAGAACGATATAAGAAGGGAGACACCATCCGGGCGGTGGTCAAAGAGGTCCGGAAGGGAGCCGGCAATCCCGTGGTCATTATTTCGCGGGCAGACCCCAAATTCCTCGTCCGTTTATTCGAGATCGAAATTCCGGAAATCTACGACGGTATTATCGAAATCAAACGGATTGCACGCGAACCTGGAGACAGGGCCAAAGTCGCCGTCCTCTCGCACGACGATCGGATCGACGCGGTCGGCGCGTGTGTGGGCATGAAGGGTGTGCGGATCCACGCGATCGTGCGTGAACTGAACAACGAGAATATCGACGTCATCAATTATTCCGAAGATACGATCCAGTTTATCACCAAATCGCTCGCCCCGGCCAAGCTGTTGAAGGTTGAGGCGGATGAAGAAAACAAGAAAGCGGCTGTTACCGTTGCTGCAGATCAGGTTTCTCTCGCAATCGGAAAAAACGGCCAAAACGTGCGTCTCGCCTCAAAGCTTACCGGCTTCGACATCCAGCTCATCAAGGAGGGCGGGGAAGAAGAGGAATACGACATGGACCTGTCGGAATTCAGAGAGGAACTGGGTGAAGTGCTGTTTCACAAGTTCTTTGATGAAAACTATAAGACAGCGCGTGATGTCCTCGATACGCCGAAAGAAACATTGATCGAAGGGCTCGGCATTGAACCGGAAAAACTTGACGAAATCACTGAGATGCTGAAGAAAGGGCTGGAAGAGGCCGAAGTCGAGGAGGAAGAAGAAGAAACCGATGAAGAGGAAGCAGGCGTCTCCACGGGGGACGTGCAGCCTGTTCCAGAGCAAACAGCTGCGGAAGTTTCTGTGAGCGATGGTGAAGCGAGCTCGAGTATGAAGACAGAAGCTTCGGGACAAGAAGAAGTGAAGCCGGAGGACGCGGGAGGGGAGAAGACCGAGGAAGCATCGAACGATGCGTCGACCGGGGATCACGAAGAAAGGAAGAAGGAGTAACTCACGGGCGATCCAGTCCCGAAGTCCTGAACAAACGGAAATCCATGCCAGAAAAAACAGCAAAGAAGACAAAAATCTATAAGCTGGCCACTGAGCTCAATCTCTCGAGCGACACGATCGTGGAGTTCCTCAACAAGAAGGGTTTTGAGGTCAAAAACCACATGAGCACGGTCACGGATGAAATGATCGCGCATATCATGTCGCACTTTAAAAAGGAGAGGGATGTTGCGGAGCGTCATCAACGGAAACTCCGCGATTTCCGTTCTTCCAGAAAGAAAGAAACGCCAGCGGACAGAGGCGAAAAGACGTCTGTCGTGGAGGTTGAAGAAGCCCCCCCGGCAAAAGAAGAGGTTAAAGAAAAACTTGAAAAGGCGCCTGCAGCTCCCGGCAGGGTTGAAATGACGGCGGCCGAAGCTCCTCCCGCCGAAACAGCTGTGCCCGCCCCGGTTCCCGCCGTCGAAGAACCTCCGGTCGAAGTTGTCAAAGAAGAGAAGAAGACAGCAGGAAGGAAATCCCCCAAGCCCGCGTCGGAGTCTCCTCTCGCCGCGGCAATGGCTCGGGGGACAAAGGGGCTTAAGATCAAGGGAAAGATGACTCTGAGGCCGGAGGGGCAAGAACCTGTTGCCGACGAAGAAGAAAAGAAAAAGAAGAAGAAGAAGAAAAAGAAAGTCCGCGAAGAGGTCAGGCGAGGAAAAGATGTCGGACGCTCGGCAGAAGAAGAGGAAGTTAAGGGACGGAAACGGAAAAAGGTCCGGCATGCGGAGGTGAACGAAGAGGAGGTCGAAAAGGCAATCAGGGCCACTCTCTCGGAAATGAGCGAGGATGCGGCGGCCAGTCAGCGTGCCGCTCACCGGAAGAAGAAGAAACAGGAGAGGCAGGAAGAGGAATTGCGAATTCAGGAAGAACTCGAGAGAGAAAAGACCAAGCTCCACGTCACAGAATTTGTCACGGTGGGAGAGTTGGGCAACCTGATGCGCGTGTCGGCTGCCGAAGTCATCCAGAAATGCATGGCGCTGGGAATGATGGTGTCCATCAACCAGCGCTTGGACAAGGATACCATCACTCTCGTGGCCGATGAATTCGGCCTCCAGGTCGAGTTTGAACGGGAATTCACATCGGAAGAACTGGAGGACCCTGCAGACGATCCTGCGACGTTGCTTCCAAGGCCCCCGGTCGTGACGATCATGGGCCACGTGGATCATGGGAAGACGTCCCTCCTGGATCACATCCGAAATGCCAGTGTTGTGGCCGGTGAAGCCGGCGGAATTACCCAGCACATTGGCGCATACGAAGTGACGCTTTCAGACGGGAAGCAAATCACATTTCTGGATACTCCCGGTCACGAGGCGTTCACCGCGATGCGCGCCCGTGGCGCCCAGGTAACGGATATCGTTGTTCTTGTTGTGGCTGCTGATGACAGTGTCATGCCGCAAACCGTTGAGGCCATCAACCACGCCCAGGCCGCGGCCGTTCCAATCATCATCTCCGTCAACAAAATTGACAAACCTGAAGCCAATCCGGATAGAATCCGCCAGCAGCTTTCAGAAAAAGGGGTCCTCGTCGAAGAATGGGGAGGGAAATATCAGTCGGTTGAACTTTCTGCCCGGACAGGTCGTAACGTGGATCAACTGCTTGAGAAGATCCTGCTTGAAGCGGAAGTCCTTGACCTCAAGGCAAATCCCAACAGGCTGGCCCGGGGTGTCGTGATCGAGTCGGAGCTCGACAAGGGGAAGGGGATTGTCGCCACGGTTCTTGTTCAAAAGGGGATGCTTCGCGCCGGGGATTCGTTCGTATGCGGGATTTGGAGCGGACGGGTGCGGGCGATGTTCGACGAACGCGGAAAGCGGGTGGAATCTGCAAAACCTTCCCAACCGGTTCAAGTGATCGGATTCGACGGCATTCCGCAGGCCGGGGACCTCTTTGTCGCAGTGGAGGATGAGCGTGGAGCACGTGAAATCAGCTTACGCCGTCAGCAAATAAAGCGGGAACAAGATTTCCGCCAGCGGCGCATGATTACGCTCGACGATATCTCTGAGCAGATAAAAACCGGAATCGTCAAGGACCTTCCGATCATCGTTAAAGGAGACGTTGACGGATCGGTGGAAGCTCTTTCGGATTCCCTTATGCGGCTTTCGACGCAGGAGGTCAAGGTTGTCGTGATTCACAAGGGAGTCGGGGCGATTTCGGAATCAGACGTGCTCCTTGCCGCAGCTTCCAACGCGGTCATTGTTGGATTTCACGTTCGGCCTAACATGAACGCACGCCGTCTTGCCGAACAAGAAAAAGTCGACATTCGGCTCTATAACATCATCTATGATGCCATGAACGAAGTGAAGAGCGCGCTCGAAGGAATGTTGACCCCGACGGTCTCGGAAGAAATCCTTGCGACCGTAGAAGTGCGCGAGATCTTCAAGGTTTCCAAGGTCGGCACGATCGCCGGCTGTTACGTCAAAGAGGGAAAAATTTCCCGTAACAACAAAATCCGTCTCGTGAGAGACGGCCTTGTTGTGTTTGATGGGGGAATTGCCTCTCTGAAACGATTCAAGGATGATGTGCGAGAAGTGGAGCAGGCATTTGAATGCGGACTTTCCATCGATGGATTCAACGACATCAAAGTCGGCGATATCATCGAAGCCTATCGCATGGTCGAAGTGAAGAGGAAACTGTAATGTCGGTTCGAACAGAAAAGGTTGCTTCGCTTATCAAAGAGGAGGTCGGAACGATATTCCAGCGCCATTTCGGCATGGAGGAATACGGGTTCATGACCGTCACGGATGTGCGGATGAGTGCCGATCTGAAAATCGCAAAGATCTATGTCAGCGTCTTCGGTGACGCGGCTCGAAAAGAAAAGAGCCTCGTACAACTCGAAGAACAGAAATCGTTTATCCGCTCCACACTTGGCCACAACATCCGGCTGAAGTTTACTCCGACCCTCGTTTTTTTTCTGGATGAATCACTCGATCGCGCCATGAACATCGAAAACATTATCAACAAGATCCATCGGGAGTCCGATTCGACTGAATCCTGACCGCTATGATTGTGTCGAAAGAGAACCCCGGACAACCGGATTGGAATCGGAAGGGCGAGATTCTCCTGATCGACAAGCCGATTGACTGGACTTCCTTTGACGTCGTGAAAAAGATTCGCTCGCTCTTGCGCATACGAAAAATCGGCCATGCAGGGACGCTCGACCCCCCGGACAAAAGAGTTGACGAAATTCGTTTCCTGGGAGAAAGAATACGAGGGCAGGTTCGAGCTTGGTATCCGAACGTCCAGTTACGATTCCGAAACGCCAATTGAAGAACGGAGAGAGATTGAAAGGCTCTCTCCGGAACGCGTTCGGGAAGTCGCCCGGCGCTTCCTGGGACGTCAGCGGCAAACCCCGCCAATGTTTTCGGCCGTCAAATATAGAGGGAAGCCCCTCTACCAATACGCCCGCAAGGGGAAAACGGTCCACAGGGTTGAGAAGGAAATCGAAATTAAGGAGTTTGAAATACGCCGTCTCGCGCTCCCGTTTGTTGATTTTCGGATTGTCTGTTCGAAGGGGACGTACATTCGCTCCGTGGCGCACGATTTCGGAGAAGCTCTCGATTGCGGCGCGACGCTCAGCTCCCTGCGCCGAACGAGAATAGGAACTGCGCGGGTTGCGGATGCGTTCACTATCGAGGAGCTGCAGAGGATGAAAACGCACTGGAACAAAGATTTGAACAACGAGTATGCTCGTCGTCCGGCAGAACCAAATCGTACCGTTTGACCGGAACTCAGTTGTTACCGTGGGTTCCTTTGACGGTGTTCACTTAGCGCACCAGGCGCTGATTGTCGAGATTGTGAACAGGGCGCGCGGCCGCGGCGGACGAAGCGTGGTGTTGACGTTTGATCCGCACCCGAAACAGGTTCTCGGTGGCCGTGAGCATACCATTCAGCTTCTCACGACGCTGGAGGAACGGCAGGCACTGTGTGAGGAACTGGGCGTGGATGTGTTTTATGTGGTGCCCTTCACGTATGAGTTTTCAAGACAAACTTCGAAGCAATTTTACGAGACGTATGTCCTCAGCAAGGTGGGCGTGAGCGAAGTCGTTGAGGGGTACGACCATCATTTTGGAAGGGACCGGGAGGGGAGTGTGGAGGAATTGGTCCGATTGGGAAAGGAATTCGGATTTACGGTCACGGCAATGAAACCTGTGAGTGTTGGGTCCGAGGTCGTAAGCAGTACGGCCATCCGGAAACACCTGCTCCGCGGGGATGTCGAGAGGGCCTATGCGCTGCTCGGCAGACCGTACGCCTTCCGAGGAACCGTGCAACGTGGGGATGGGAGAGGCAAGAACCTCGGGTTCCCGACTGCCAACCTCAGACCGTCGGTTCCTTTAAAAATTTTGCCGGGGGACGGGATCTATTTCGTTCAAGTCAATCTCGAAAACGATTCCAGGTACGGGCTGGCCAGCATGGGAGTCAGACCAACGTTTCAAAGCGGCGGAGTGAGAACGCTCGAAGTCTATCTCTTCAACTTCGACGGAGACCTCTACGGAAAAGCCCTCGATCTTCGATTTCTGCGTCGCCTCCGTGACGAGAAACAGTTTGCAACGGTCGAAGATCTTGTGAGGCAGATGAACGAGGACAGGGAAGAAGGGCTGAAATTGATTCAGGAATATGAGACAACACTTCGCGTTTCCGCAGCACGGTTGACGCGAAAATCATAGTGGTCCAATTTTCTTAAAAGGAGTTTGTATGCCCCTAGATCAATCAGTCAAGAAAGAGCTTATAAAGAAATATGGCAAGGGACCGAACGATTCCGGTTCTCCGGAGGTTCAGATTGCCATCCTTACAGCACATATCAACAGCCTGTCCCCCCATCTCGAACGGAACACGAAAGACCATCACAACCGGCTTGGCCTTCTCAAGCTTGTCGGAAAACGGCGCCGGCTGCTCGACTATCTCATGAGGAAAGATGTCGCGCGTTATCGGAACATTATCAAACAACTGGATATCAGAAAGTAACTAACTATTTCGCGGCGAACTGCCGCATTATGTGTTGAGTGAGAAACCATCAATGATAACAAGAAAAGAAGTACAGCTCGGCGAAAAATCGTTCACATTTGAAACGGGCCGATTTGCCAAACAAGCACACGGGGCTGTCATGGTCCGATACGCCGACACCATGGTGTTGGCGACCGTCGTCAGCGCCTACGAACGGAAGGAAGGGCAGGACTTCTTCCCGCTCCAAGTGGAGTACCGGGAAAAGATTGCCGCCGCCGGAAAAATACCCGGAGGGTTTTTTAAGCGGGAAGGCAGGCCGACGGAAAAGGAAATCCTTTCTTCGCGGTTGATCGATCGTCCCATCCGTCCGATGTTCCCGAAGCACTATTTCAATGAGACACAGGTCCTTGTCACCGTTTATTCATCGGATCAGCAGCACGACGGAGACGTGCTGGGCGCCTGTGCCGCGTCAGCTGCGTTGCTTATCTCCGATGTTCCGTTTGACGGGCCCATTGCCGAGGTGCGGGTCGGACGCGTTGACGGTCAGTGGATTGTGAACCCGACGCACGCGGAGTTGGACCAGAGCGACATCGATCTGACCGTCGCAGGGACGAACGACTCGGTCGTGATGGTCGAAGGAGAGGCTCTCGAAGTGTCTGAGCAGGACGTCCTTGACGCGCTTCGGTTCGCCCATGACCACATCAAGGCGCTTTGCAAAATTCAAGAGGACCTTGCAGGATCCGTCAATCCAAAAAAGCGTCCTGGTGTGCCCCCAGAGATCCCGGCGGAGCTTCTCAAATCCGTTTCAGGTTTGGCTGAATCACGCGTGAAAGACCTGAGCCGCTCAGTAATGACGAAAGAAGAACGCTCTTCCGCGACCGCAGCGGTCTACGACGAAACGCAAAAGGCGCTGGCGGAAAGATTTCCGGAACAGAGCGATGTGATTTCGGAGATCCTCCACGATCTGGAAAGCAAATCCATGAGACAGACTATTCTTGACGAAGGAAAGCGTCTCGATGGCCGCGGTCTCCGGGATATCAGGCCGATCACCTGCGAAGTCGGATTGCTTCCTCGCACGCATGGTTCGGCACTGTTCACACGGGGGGAAACGCAGAGTTTGACATCCGCAACCCTCGGTACAAAAACCGACGAGCAGATTCTCGACGGATTGCTCCCTGAAACGACCAAGCGATTCATGCTCCACTATAATTTTCCCCCCTTCAGCGTCGGTGAGGTCGGGAGAATCATGGGACCTGGCCGGCGTGAGGTCGGCCACGGCAACCTCGCGGAGCGTTCGCTGAAGAATCTGATTCCAAGCGAAGAGGAATTTCCATACACGATTCGGATCGTGTCAGATATTCTTGAATCCAACGGGTCGTCGTCGATGGCGACGGTTTGTGCTGGAACGCTTGCGTTGTTTGATGCGGGTGTCCCGTTGAAAAAGGCTGTCGCGGGAATCGCGATGGGCCTCGTGAAGGAGGAAGACCGGGTGGCAGTTCTGAGCGACATCCTGGGCAACGAAGACCATCTCGGCGACATGGATTTCAAGGTCGCGGGGACACGGGACGGGGTCACGGGGCTGCAAATGGACATCAAGATCAAAGGCATCTCCTTTGAAATCATGGAACGCGCTCTTGCACAGGCGCATAAGGGACGTCTTTCCATTCTTGAAGCCATGGATAAAACACTGGACAAGCCGAGACCGGAACTTTCGCAATACGCTCCGCGGTTGCAGACCCTGAAGATACCGGTAGACATGATCGGCATGCTGATTGGTCCGGGCGGAAAAAATATCCGCCAGATCGTCAAGGATTCCGGTGCGGACATCAATATTGAGGATGACGGGACGGTTGTGGTTGCCGCGGTCGAAAAGGAAGCGGCCGAGAAAGCGATTGCCGCCATCCGCAAAATGACAGAACTCCCGGAAGTCGGAAAGACCTATGTTGCGACCGTCAAGAAGATCATGGATTTCGGCGCGTTTGTGGAAATCCTCCCCGGCAAGGAAGGTCTCGTTCACATATCGCAACTCGACGTCAATCGTGTCGAGAAGGTGGGAGACGTGGTCAAATTGGGCGATCAGATTGAAGTCAAGCTCATGAAGATCGATGAGGAAGGACGGCTGAATCTGAGCAGGAAGGCGCTCCTTCCGGGCGGCGAGAATGCGATGGAGGAGATGAGCCGCCCGCGCAAGCCACGTTCCCGTGACGGCCATGACCGGGACAAACACAGGCCTCACCATTCAAAACCACACTAATTCAAACCACGTGATAACGCTCAATCCTCACGCGACAAAAGGCACCGTGTGAGGATTTTTCGTTTTGGAGCACCATGGACGCAGTTGTCCGCCGCGCTCGACCAATCACCGGTGAGTTCACTCTTCCGGGCGACAAATCCATCGGGCATCGTGCCCTCCTGATCGCCGCTCTCGCAAACGGGACCTCGGAGCTGCGTCAGTTTCCCAATTCCGGCGATTTGGTGAGGACACTGGACTGCATCCGCAGCCTGGGGGTAGGCGTCGGAAGAAACGAGACATCGCTGGTGATCGAAGGAAAAGGGCTGGGAGGTCTGCGAGAACCGGAACAGACGCTTGATGCCGGAAATTCCGGGACGACGGCGCGACTTCTTTCGGGTATTCTCTCCGGACAGACATTTCAAAGCTCTCTCACGGGGGACCAATCCCTCCGACGCCGCCCCATGAAAAGAATTATTGATCCGCTTTCCCGGATGGGGGCCAGGATCGACTCGACCCCCGGTTTCACACCTCCGTTGACAATCCATGGCCGTTTTCCGCTCAAGCCCATCTCGTACGAACTTCCGGTCCCCAGCGCTCAGGTGAAATCCGCCGTTCTCCTCGCCGGACTCTTTGCCGAAGGAACTACCACAGTGGTTGAAACTCAGCCTTCCCGTGATCACACAGAGAGGATGCTCTCTCTTCCCATCACGGAGCAGGGCGGAAAGAAGATCGTGTCTGTCACAGGGGGAAAGACACCAGGACCTATTCAAATGAACATTCCGGGGGACATTTCGTCCGCATCGTATCTGATCGCCGCCGCTTTGACGGTCCCGCAATCAGAAATCGTTCTGAGGAACATAGGTTTGAATCCAACGCGCACCCGGATCCTTGGTGTCCTGCAGAACATGGGAGGACAGATTCATGTCCACGAGCGGGGGAGTGAGCTGGGCGAGCCTTTCGGCGACATTCACGTTTCGTTCTCAGCCCTCTCCGGGAACATCACGATTACGGGAAGAGACGTGCCCCTTCTGATCGATGAACTTCCTCTTCTCGCGGTGACGGCAGCCCTGTGCAAGGCACATTTTCAGCTTCGTGAAGCCAGGGAACTTCGTCACAAGGAATCCGATCGGATAGCGCTTCTGGTCCGGAACCTTCGATCCATGGGACTCGACGTCGAAGAGTACGAGGATGGATTTGCATTTGAGGGTAAAAAAAACGTCATTGGCGCTCGGATACAAACCGACGGAGATCACCGGGTGGCGATGGCGTTTGCTGTGGCGGGACTCGGGGCTCATGGCGAAACTGTGATCCCGGACGCGCATTCCAGCGACATTTCATTCCCCGGGTTTTGGGATCTTCTTTCACCCTTCATCACATCATGAGAAAGGAAGACTGGTTGTGGCAAGCGTTCGACTGGAACACGTAAGGAAAATTTTTGAAGGGGGTGTTGTCGCTGTCCATGGAGTGACACTGGACATCAAGGATAAGGAATTCGTAGTGTTGGTAGGACCATCCGGCTGCGGCAAGTCCACCACGCTTCGGATGATCGCAGGACTCGAGGACATGACCGAAGGGAACATCTTCATCGATGACGAATTGGTCAACAGCGTCCCGCCGAAAGATCGTGATATTGCAATGGTGTTCCAGAACTATGCGCTGTACCCGCACATGTCTGTCTATGACAACCTGGCGTTTGGGTTGAAGCTGCGAAAATTTTCAACGAATGAAATCGACGGGCGAGTGAAAGAAGCTGCTTCCATTCTTGGGATTGAGGAATACCTGGCCCGCAAGCCAAAAGCACTTTCCGGCGGGCAACGACAGCGCGTAGCTGTAGGAAGAGCCATTGTCCGAAAACCGAAGGTCTTCCTGTTTGACGAGCCTCTCAGCAATCTGGATGCCAAACTCAGGGTTCAGATGAGAACCGAAATTTCCAAGTTACACCAGCGTCTCGGAACGACAATGATTTATGTGACCCACGATCAAACGGAAGCAATGACCATGGGAGATAAGATCGTCCTGATGAAAGACGGTCACGTTCAGCAAATCGATTCTCCTCTGCAAATCTACAACAAGCCGGTAAATAAGTTTGTCGCCGGCTTCATCGGAAGTCCCGCTATGAATTTCCTGGAGGGGACGATCCGGGGGAAAAAACGGCTGGTCTTCAAAGAAGGAGGGGGCGGGCTGGAGGTGATGATTCCGGTAAAACGGGTCTCCCGTTTGAAGGCTTTTATCGGCCGTCGCGTCACGCTCGGAATTCGGCCCGAGCACATTCTGCGCAGGAAACATTCTGGCTCCGGCGATGCCAGGGCGCCAGTCAAAGTCAAAGTGGAAGTCGTAGAGCCGATGGGGAACGAAATTTTCGTCTATTTCTCGACTCAGCGTAACGGATTACAATACGTCGCGCGGGTCGACGCATCCGAAGAACCGCCGGTCGGCCGGACACTCGAATTGGTCTTTGAAATGCAAAAGGCACACTATTTCGACGCTGAAACTGAAGAAGTGATTGTGTAGTCCGGTTTGTCTGAACGAGTGTCAGAGCCGGATGATCTGGTGCTTGAACTTATCGATCACTATCTCCCCCCTTAACCAGCGAAGGAACTCCAACCCGTATTTGTTCAGAAAGTGCAGGATGCTGAGTTCCCTCTCCTGAAAATTGGAATACGGGTAGAGATGAAACGAAGCTTTCTCGATCTGTCGTAGCGCCACCTCATTCTGACGCTTTTGTGCCGCAACTGCCTTCTGTCGCAGAGAATCCAATTGAGAATCGATTCTCTTCCTCGCTGTCTCGACTGCTCCCAGGAGCGTCGTGTCGATCTTAGTCAAACCGCGTCCCAGCGATTCGATGGCTTCATGCAGGCTGGCTTTGGTTCCCCCAAACAGCTCCTCGATCTTTACCTCCGAAACCTGTTCCGCGACCTTTTCCTTGATGAGTTCTGCATCCCGAAAGAATTCCATAAGGTCTAAATGGAACCGTGCCAACACCTTCTCGACCTTTTCCTCGACAATCGTAATGCTTGCTCTGGGATAAATGATGGGTTCAGGCAGGGAGAATTCGGCGTACAGCGGTTTGAGCTGGGCGAAATAACTGATTTCCCCGGGCCCGCCGACATACGTAAGGGTGGGAAGAAGCCAATCCTGGCAAATTGGGCGTAACACGACATTCGGACTGAACAATTCCGGCTGATTCTGCACGAGACCCATCATCTCCTCCCGGGTGAATTGTTTCCTCGTCCCCTTGAGGGTAAAGCCTTCGCCTTTTGGCTCAATCAGATACCTTCCCTCGTTGTGGAAAAAAAAGAGATTCACGGGTTTCGGCTTCACCTGGGCATGATACTGCTTTTCGATCGTTGCGCTTTGATCAATGATGAGCCGACAAAGTTTCGGGGTTTGTTCCAGTTCGGTTCTGAAGATCGGCACGAGAAGCTTTTTGAATTCAATGTCGTGTGGGTCGAGGAAGACCAGACCGGAATCCTCAAGGAGGTCGTTCATAAGATGAACGAACGCCCTATTGAATGTCATCCCGGGCTGGTAGGCCACACGGAACAACCCGATGACCTTGTGCTTAAACTCTGAGTCTGTCAGGGACTCCTCGGCCAAACGAAAGATCTCATGAATCGAATCGCCGAATCGGATCCGGCCGATCGCTCCGACGTTCTCCCCCTCCTTGGCCATCAGATACCGCAGTTTGAACAAATCATTGGATTTGTTGATGAGGCTTACGGAGTCGACCTCCTCGAAATCGTGATCTTCCCCCTCGAGCCAGAACACCGGAATAAACTGGTGGTCGGGATAAGTATTCCGGAGGGTGTCCACAAGTTTCAGAACGGTAATAGTCTTGTAGATGGTGTAGAGAGGTCCGGTGAAGAGTCCGACCTGTTGCCCGGTGACCACCGCAACCGCATTATCGTTCAGCAACGCATCAATGTTGGCGAGAGTCTTGACGCCGCAATGGAAATCTCTGTTCTGGAGGGTAAGAATGCGACAGAGATCCGAGCGATTCAGGTTCCGCTTGGAGACCAGTTCGAGCGTTGTCTTCCAGTCGTTCGGTTCGCGGAAGTGGCCACTGTAGAATTTCCTTACCTTTTCGTAGTCCGTAACATAATCGATGAAGAGCGACGAGAAGGCAGAGCCGTCTGTGGGGAGATCCTTAAAATCGATCCAATTCATGAGGGAAAATCCAGCGTTGGTTCCTGCTTTTCGGAACGGACAATATACGGTACTGGGAGTGAAGCTGCAACCCGAAGGGCATGTTGGGGCATGCTGGGAGTCAGGATGAGAGAGCAGGAGAGTAGAATCGACTGCCGTTTCGCTGTGGATGAAGCGTTAGAGCGCTTTGGATCTTTGCCGTCATCCACAGTTACCGAACTGTCGTCGTTCGCGAACTCTGGAACGAGCCGTTTCTCTCCTCGCGCCTCCGCACTCTTCCCGGTTGGGCAGCATCCGATGTGGAAGAGAGGCACGGTCGGACATGAGAAAGAATTGAATTCCTCAACAGGGCCGGGATGAACGTGATGCTCACTCTCGGATTTTTTCTTGACAAAACCGAGAATGGTTACTATATTTCCTGAGCAATTTGAGCGATCTGAACGCCGATTTGGTCAACATCGTATTCTCATGAGTGAAACGCAAGCACCAACGCCACCAAAGCCCACTCCTGCAGCACCGCCGGTCAAGAAGAAGAAAAAGTCACCCATTGTCGCCGTTGTTCATCCAGAGGGTTGCACCGGGTGTGAGGTGTGCATCGAGTTTTGTCCTGTCGATTGTTTGTACAAGGTTCCGGGGCCGGAGAATCCGGAGGAACACGGGTATGTTAGCGTAAACGGCATCGTTATTGTCGATGAAGAAGTGTGCATCGGATGCAAGCTCTGCGCCAAGTACTGCCCTTGGGACACAATCGACATGGTCAAGAGGGTGGAGGAGCTGAGTGCCGCTGCGTAACCTGCCTTTCGCTGATTGCGATTTCCTCTCATTGACGTTCATTCAACCAAGGAATTGATCGATGGCCGATCAAGCCAAGAACGACACGGTCTCGCCGGCCGAAAATCGGTCGACACCGATCCTGCAAAAAGAGGTTGCATCGCAGATCTCGCCGACACCTCTTCCCCGCAAGCCGAAACAGGACCGGCCGCCCGATCAGGACCCTGGCATTTGGCGTATGAGCCGTCGTAGCCTGCTTTCCGTTGCCGGGTGGATGGGGTTTCTTGGATTTATTGTTGTCTCAACAGTGGGAGCACTGAGATACATGTTCCCGCGGGTCCTTTTTGAACCTCCGACCAAGTTCAAGGCCGGTTTTCCGCAAGATTTTGTCATTGGTGAGGTCAGCGAAAAGTACAAGGACGAGAAGCGCGTGTGGATTGTGAGACAAAGAGACGGGTTCTATGCCCTGATATCGATCTGCACCCATCTCGGTTGCACTCCCCGATGGCTGCCGGGAGACGACAAATTTAAATGCCCCTGCCATGGAAGCGGATTCTACCGGTCCGGAGTCAACTTTGAAGGTCCGGCACCCCGTCCGTTGGAACGTGCTTCCATAGCGCTGGCCGATGACGGGCAGATCGAAATCGATCGGAGCATCAAGTATCTGTACGAGAAAAACGAATGGGGAAGACCCGGTTCGTTCCTTCCTTTCATCGGCTAACGCGGGAGTTATGCCATGGCGCTCATGGAAAAGTTCAAGAAGAGTGAATTCTATAAATCGATTTTCCGCCACTCGTACCAGGATACTCAGCGAAACCGCGCGCTGCAAATCGTCGACAACGTTTTTCTGCATCTGCACCCCGTCCGTGTCCCCCGTCATGCAACAAATATCGGCTTCACCTGGGGAATGGGTGGGATCACGTTTCTGCTCTTCCTTGTCTTGACCATTACCGGCGTCATTCTGATGTTCTATTATCGTCCAACAGCCCAGTTCGCGTACGAGGATATGAAGTATCTGATGAACGACGTCCCGTTCGGGCCCTTGATGAGAAACATGCACCGCTGGGCCGCTCACGCTATGGTCCTGACCGTGATGCTGCATATGTTCCGGGTCTTCCTGACCGGCTCGTACAAGCCCCCGCGTCAATTCAATTGGATGGTGGGAGTCATTCTCCTCGTGCTCACACTTCTCCTCAGCTTTTCCGGATACCTGCTCCCCTGGGATCAGCTTGCAATCTGGGCCGTGACCGTAGGGACAAATATGGCGCGGGCAACACCCCTTCTCGGCCACGAGGGGCCGTTCGGACCCGAATTGGGGATGCGGATCAACAACGACGTTCGCTTCGTGCTGCTTGGCGGCACGGAGGTTGGGCCTCCGACCCTCCTGCGGTTTTACGTGGGTCACTGCATTTTCCTCCCTCTGATTGCGGCGATCTTCATGGCCGTACACTTCTGGCGTGTGCGGAAGGACGGCGGAATTTCAGGGCCCGAGTCAAGGAAGAACTTCTAGACGAGACTGGCAAAGCCGCTTCTCAGGGTGAAAATGAAGACGGCAAAGAGCACAAAGAAACAAGACGGGAACCATGCAACAGATTCTCCAAATCATCACAAAACCGGACAACATTCCGATTGTCCTGCTGCTCGTGAGCGTCATTTTCTTTTCCTGGTTCGCTTGGACGAAGGGGAGGAAGAACGATGCGCAGGAAGTTCCGGACGAGGCCACCATGGACGACAAGGTTCAGGTGTGGCCGTATCTCGTCAGAGTCGAGTTTCTTGCGACCATCGCGGTCATGGCGGTTCTGGTTCTCTGGTCTGTGTTTCTTGATGCCCCTCTTGAAGAACCCGCGAACCGCGCCCTGACGCCAAATCCTTCCAAAGCACCCTGGTATTTTCTGGGGCTCCAGGAGCTCCTGGTCTATTTCGATCCGTGGATCGCCGGGGTTGTTCTTCCAACGTTGATTATTGTAGGACTGATGGCCATTCCGTACATCGACATCAACGAAAAAGGGAACGGGTATTATACATTCCGGCACCGGAAGTTTGCCATTCTCACCTTTTCATTCGGTTTTCTGATCCTCTGGGTGGCTTTGATTGTGCTGGGAACCTTCATGCGCGGCCCGGGGTGGAACTTCTTCTGGCCGTGGGAAAAGTGGGATCCTCATTATGTCGCAGTCCTGACCAATGTGGACCTCTCGGAAATGTTCGGCATTCCCACACGCCTCCCCGACAATTCCATCAATCCCGCATCCTTCATGTTTGGTGCAGTGCTTGTACTTGGATATTACACAATTGGCCCCGCGTACTGGATATGGAAACGGAACACCGACCTGATGAAGAAACTCGGATTGGTTCGGTACGCGATTATTTCGTTCCTGCTCCTGAGTATGGGTGGGGTGGTCATCAAAATTATTCTCCGTCTCGTTCCGACCGCATTTGGCATCAATCCGGTGAAATACGTATGGGTCACGCCGTGGTTCAATATCTGATGACCGCGATCCGTGGGTTGATCTGAGGAAATCGAACATGCTTTCAAAACGCTCTCAAATCCCGGTTGAACAAAGAGGCTACGGCGTTTTTTACATTGGCTTCAGCGCGATCCTTTTCCTCGGAACAGTCTGGGCGGTGTGGGACGAAGTGAGCATTCGACGACCCTGGAAGGACTACCAGTCAGCTTACTACAAGAGCCTGTATCGCAAACTGGATTCTTTGAAAACGGCCGCTCTTGCGGAGGTCGATTCGTCCGAAGTTACATCGTTGAACGAACAACTGGCGCGGGCCGAATCTGCTCTGCGGTCTCAGGAATACCGTGAGGCGGTGGAGGCGAGGAATGAATTGCTGAAGGATCTGGATGTCGCGACGCGAGAGTGGCGATTCGCCCGGAGCCGTTCCGACGCAGCCTATTATCAGTATCAAAAGGCCGCCCTTGAGGGAACCGAGGCGCAAGGGCTGAAAGTGGAAGTGGATCGTCATGAGGCCGACATGGCAAAATATGCAACCGACATGGAATCCCTTGGGTCTAAAATTGCAAGCCTGGATCAGACCACCAGCCGATTCGAAGACGAGATCACACAAATCCGAAAAGAAATCACGGCGCTGTTCGAAAGCCCAAACAGTTACAACCTCAAGCTTGCTCGCGCCGAGCATGCTTCTCTGGAAATCAAGCAGGTGATGCTGCCGGACTACGAGTTCACCCCGTTCAGTGAAATCAAAGCGCGGATCGACCGGTGCCAGACATGTCATCTTGGTTGGGCCGAGGATGTCATGGCCGACGCTCCGCAGCCCTTCGGCAGCCATCCATTCCCGGAACTTCTTGCGGAACACAACCCGGAAACATTCGGATGCACGCCGTGCCATCGCGGTCAGGGTCCTGCACTCACGGAGGGGTTTGCGCACGGCTTCGAGGATCATTATTGGGAAACTCCGATTCTCACCGGCGTTGAAACATACGCCACGTGCAACAGCTGCCATTCGAACGAGACTGTTCTCAAGCGTGCCGGGCCTTTTACCAAGATGAAGCAGGTGATCCTCGAATCCGGCTGCTACGGCTGCCATGAAATCAAAGGGTACACCGATCTTCCGAAACTGGGTCCCGTTCTGAATGCCCTTCCTGCAAAGACAACTCCAGAATGGATTTTTCGCTGGGTAAGAAATCCGAAGGAGTACAATCCTCACACGAGGATGCCAAATTTTCAATTTTCAGATGAAGACGCCGAGGCCGTCACGGCGTACCTCGTGTCCATCGGTCGGGAAAGTGATTATAAGTATGCGGGGCCTCGGGGCAGTTATGCCGGCGGAAATGCCGTCAGGGGGAAAGAGACGTTCGAGGCGGTTGGGTGTCAGGCCTGTCATGTCCTGGGGGATGACACTGCCGTCCGTGAGGAACGCGGAACGAGCTACGACACTGCTCCCGAGCTGACACACGTGGGAAGCAAGGTTAATCCTGACTGGCTGTTTGACTGGCTCAAGAACCCGCGTCACTATAGCGTTGATGCAAGGATGCCGAGTTTACGACTTTCCGACATGGAAGCCAGGAATCTTGTCGCCTACCTGATGTCGCAAAAAGACGCGCGTCAATTGCCCCCGGTTTCGGTAGATATTCAGAATCCCGAAAAGATAGCACGCGGTGATAAGCTCATCAGAGAATACGGGTGTGCAGGATGCCACACCATTAAGGGGATGGAGAAGGAGGGAAAGGTCAGCGTCGATCTGTCCGACTTCGGTCGGAAGAAGGTGGAGCAGATGGATTTTGGGAATACGCGCGGACTGACACCTGGCGCCGAAGATGATTACAGGGAGAATTCCGACGGGACGATTTCTGTGAAACAGACGTGGGCCGGCTGGGTGTACGGCAAGATGAAGAATCCGAGGTTGTATGCCACCGACCGCATTGTTCAAAAAATGCCGCTCTATACTTTCAACGATGAAGAGATCCCACTGCTTCGGACATTTTTGATGAGCATGACCCGTGATCCTCCGCTGGCAAACTATCAGCATCCTTACACAAAAAGAATGCAGGATATCGAGTCCGGACGCCGGTTAAGTGTACGATACAACTGCATTCAGTGCCATACGCTTGAAGACAGAGGCGGCTCAATTCTCGTGAAGTATGAAGATCCTGGTCTCGGTCCGCCGCCGTTGCCGGAAAGCCAGGGAGCAAAAGTCCAGGAACAGTGGCTTCACGACTTCCTCAAGAACCCTTCCGTCGTGCGACCCTGGCTGAAACTGAGAATGCCTTCGTTTCAATTCTCCGACACGGAAATCGGGCAAATTCAAAAGTATTTTCTCGGAATGTCTCACCAGGACTTTCAGATCCGAGACTATGCCGCAACGCCGGTAAAAACAAGATACCTGGCCCCCGGGAAATATCTCTTCGACCTTTATCAATGCGCGAAATGTCATCCGTCCGGGTCTGCGAACCTTTCGGAACTCTCTGCCTCCGATTTGGCGCCGAATCTGGCCCTCGCATCGTCACGCTTAAAACCGGAATGGATCGTCGAATGGATTGTCGACCCGCAGAAACTTCAGCCCGGCACGCGGATGCCCACGTTCTTCTATGATGGAATCGCGCCCGATCAAGAAACGCTGGGCGGCGATCCGACGGAACAGGCGAACGCGCTCACAACGTATATCTGGACGCTGGGAAAGTCAAACCGCCGATAAATCGTTTCCATTTGTTTCATATCAAAAGGAGTGCATAATGAGATTCATCGCCTCTGTTGTTGTGACAATCGTCTTGAGCTCGTTCGCCGTGGCCGGCGACGTGAGCGGGAAAGTTAGCTTCGGCGGGAAAGCCCCTGCCATGCCCCGGCTCAGAATGGACGCGGATCGGTTTTGCCGCTCCGTCCATCGGCAACCTGTTTCGAGCGAAGAAGTGGTGGTCAATAAGAACGGAACTCTGAAGAATGTCCTGGTTTACGTCAAGGAAGGATTGACAGGAAAAAAATTTGATTCCCCGAAGGAAAAGGCTTTGTTCGACCAAGAAGGGTGTGTGTACATCCCCCATGTCCTTGGTGTTCAAACAGGCCAGGAAGTGGTGATCCAAAACAGCGACAATACCCTGCACAACGTTCATACGCTTTCCACCAAGAATCCGTCTTTTAACGCCGGTCAGCCGATCAAGGGCCATAAGCTCGCGAAGAAATTCGAGAAGCCTGAGACCTTCAAGGTCAAATGCGACGTTCATTCGTGGATGGGCGCGTACATCGGCGTCTTCAGCCATCCGTTTTTCGCCGTCACAAATGACGATGGAAGCTTCGCGATCAAAGGCCTTCCCGCAGGAGAATATACCCTCGAGGCGTGGCACGAAAAATACGGAACGCAAACTCTGAAAGTGTCTGTCGGCGCCTCCGACAAGAAGTCTGTCGAATTCAAGTATTCGGGGAGCTAATCTCAACCACCGCACACTGATCAAAGGAACCATCCGTGCAACAGAGTGCCACAACTGAACGTCGCCACGTTGAATCAGTGCGCCATGAGGAGCATGCGGGGTTTTGGCGTACTTATGTGTTCTCGATTGACCACAAGGTGATCGGTCTGCAGTATATGATGAGCGCCCTCGTGTTTTTGTTTTTCGGTTTCAGCCTGATGATGCTGATGCGATGGCAGTTGGCGTACCCAGGAAAATCGATCCCGGGTGAGGTCTTTGTTCTTCTGCCCGCGGTCATCAGCGCTGCGACACTCGTCATTGCGCTCATCAGCAAAAGAAAACTCATCGGCCTGGTCGGACTTACGTTTGCCGGGCTGGCCGCCCTTGTGTGGTACCTTGTTTCAGACGAAGTCCTCTTTCCGGACGGGGTGATGGTCCCTGAACTCTATAATTCATTTGGCGCAATGCACGGGACAATCATGGTGTTTCTCGGAGTTGTTCCGCTTGCTGTCGGCGGATTCGGGAATTACGTTGTTCCGTTGCAGGTGGGTGCCCCCGACATGGCTTTTCCCAGGCTCAACATGATGAGCTATTGGGCCTATTTCATCGGTGGGGTGGTTATGCTTGCCAGTTTCTTCGTCCCGGGGGGAGCGGCAAATTCCGGCTGGACCTCCTATCCGCCCCTTGCCGATATTGCAACAACAGGACAAACCGTGTGGCTCCTCGGCATGGTGTTCCTGATTACTTCGTCGCTCCTGGGATCGATCAACTTCATCGTGACGATTGTTCAGCTTCGGGCAAACGGATTGACGTACATGCGGCTCCCGTTTTTCGTGTGGGCTCAGTTTATCACCGCATTCCTTCTGCTCCTGGCATTTCCGCCGCTTGAAGCAGCCGCAGTTCTTCAACTCATGGATCGGCTTGCGGGAACCAGTTTTTTCCTGCCCAGCGGCCTTGTGATCAGCGGACAAGCGCTTGAGGTGAGCGGGGGAGGGAGCCCGCTCCTTTGGCAACATCTCTTCTGGTTCCTGGCACACCCGGAAGTCTATGTTCTGGTTCTGCCGGCAATGGGGATCATCGCCGAGGTTATTGCAAACAACACTCGAAAACCGCTGTGGGGGTACAAATCAATGGTGTATGCGGTGATTTTCCTCGGATTTATGTCGTTTATCGTGTGGGCCCACCATATGTTCATGACCGGAATGGGAACCGTGATCAGCACGTTTTTCCAGACGACGACCATGATCATCTCGATCCCGTCTGTCATCATCCTCACCGCACTCATGATTTCGCTGTGGGGAGGGTCAATTCGGTTCACGGTTCCGATGTTGTTTGCCCTGGCGTTCCTCCCGATGTTCGGTATCGGCGGATTGACGGGCCTCCCGCTGGGTCTCGCTCCCACCGACATCCACCTGCACGATACATACTACGTCATCGGCCATTTCCATTACGTCGTTGCGCCGGGATCGATTTTTGCCCTGTTTGCCGGGCTTTACTACTGGTATCCGAAAGTGACCGGTCGCCTCATGAACGATACTCTTGGGAGAATTCATTTCTGGGGGTCGTTCTTCGCCATGAACGGAATTTTCTTTCCCATGCTGATCCAGGGCTTAGCCGGGGTCTCCCGCCGATTGTGGGACGGAGGCGCAGAGTACGCTCACGCACAAGATACGCTCTACTTGAACGAAGTGATGTCTATCTCGGCTTGGGTTCTCGCCGTTTTTCAGCTTCCATTCATTTTCAACTTTTTCTGGAGTATCCGGAAAGGGAAGAAGGTCGAATCCGACAACCCGTGGGACGCAACGACCTTGGAGTGGCAGACGCCAACGCCCCCGCCACATGGCAACTTCGCGATGGTCCCACAGGTCTACCGTGGACCCTACGAATACAGTGATCCGAAATCGCCAAAAGACTACGTACCGCAGAACGTTGCCTAGAACAGGAACTCCCCATGCAAATCCCTTATACAGTTGCTGCCCGCCCTGATACAGGACTTCACAACTCAAAGCTCGGCATTTGGCTGTTTCTTGCGTCTGAAGTGATGCTTTTTGGCGCCCTCTTCTCGTCCTACATTCTTCTCCGCGTCGCGGCTCCCGAGTGGCCCCACGGATCGGCAATCCTGAACGTTCCCCTTGCCACCCTGAACACGGTGGTGCTGATCGCGTCGAGCGTCACGATGGTCATGTCGTGGGCATCCTTGATGCTGAAGGATTTCACGAAGTACAGACGATATATGGGCCTGACGATCGTCTGCGGCCTTGTTTTTCTTGTCGTCAAGGTTTTTGAATACGGCGCGAAGTTTTCGGCCGGAACATTTCCCGGTGAAGATCTTTTTTTTGCCACATATTTCACGCTCACGGGATTGCACGGCCTCCACGTTGTCGGAGGCATCATCGTCAACACGTATTTCTGGGGTCCCGGAAGCAGGATGTGGAACACGGAACCTCGGCGGTTTACGAACAGGGTGGAAGTTGCGGGACTTTACTGGCACTTTGTTGACCTCGTCTGGATTTTCCTTTTTCCAACACTTTATCTCCTGTGAGGATTTCCATGGATCATATCACGACAGAGGATGTCAAGAAGCACGTCCGTGGCTATGTCATTGTGTTTGTCGCGCTGATGGCTCTCACCATCGTGACGGTTGCTATCTCCTATCTGCATCTCGATGTCACTGCCGCTATCATCGTAGCTCTCTTCATCGCGACCGTTAAAGGCTCCCTCGTGGCGTCGTATTTTATGCACTTGATTTCGGAAAAACGACTTGTCTACCTCACTTTGATCCTTACCGTCGTTTTTTTTGCGGCTCTGATTGGAGGACCATTACTCGGTCTTCACGATACTATTCAATAACGCGTCCATGTCCCTCAAGGCGTTCCATCTTTTCTTCATCCTGGTCTCGATCCTGTTCCTGATTGGGTTCGGTCTCTGGTTTTTGTTCGAACAACCGCTCTCTCTTGAATCTTTGAATGTATTTGCCGGTCTTGTGTCATTCAGCCTCGGCGGCGGGCTCGTGTTGTATGCCGTACGGTTTTTGAAAAAATTCAAGAGTTTGCGCAATGAGTAGAAGACAATGAGGATTATCAAGGGAATGAAAAGGCGCGCGATGCTCCTTCTTTCCATCACTCTCCTGGCGGCATCTGAAGCCCTCGCGTGTCCCGTGTGCTACGGCGATCAGGAGTCTGCCGAAGTCGAAGGGACAAAATGGGCTATTCTGTTTCTGCTTGGAGTGACCGGAACGGTCCTCAGCGGGGTTGTTGCTTTCGCCCTGCATGTCCGACGACGCGCCAAAATGACCTTGAACGGTGACATTAACATGCCAAGTCCCAATTAGGAGTATCCAGATCTATGCAAGACCTTCTCGGCCTCCCTATCGATGCCTCGGCCCATGGGCCCGAAATCGATCACATGATTGCCATCGTTCACTGGCTGATGGCAGTTCTCTTTGTTGGATGGGGTTCATTCTTTCTTTATAGCGTGATCCGATTTCGAAAGGCGAGGCAATCCAAGGCAGATTACGCGGGTGTCAAAAGTCATATGTCGAGTTATCTTGAAGTTGGCGTCGCGTTGTTTGAGATCGTGCTGATTGTGGGCTTTGCCGTTCCTCTTTGGGCAAAACGCGTAAATGAATTTCCACCCGAAAAAGGAGCGCTGGTTGTGCGTGTGGTTGCTGAGCAATTTGCCTGGAACATCCACTATCCGGGCGCTGACGGGGTTTTCGGTCCCACGGATGTCAAACTGGTATCGGCGGACAATCCCGTTGGTCTCGACCGTTCCGACCCCGACGGAAAAGATGATATCGTGACGATCAATCAACTAACGCTTCCGGTCGGCAAGCCGGTGATTGTGAGGCTTACGTCCAAAGATGTCATCCACAGTTTCGGCATTCCTCTCTTGCGGGTAAAGCAAGACGCGATCCCTGGACAGGTGATTCCATTATGGTTTGAACCGGTCGAGACAACGGAGAACATCAAGGAGCGACTCACGAAACGCTATCAGATCAAGAAAGGTGAATACGATCCGCGGTTTACCGCGATGGTCGCAATGATGGACTATGTCGATACGGAGAACAACCTCATTGCCGGAAAAGGGAACCTTCTTTTCCCGGATGTCATCGACATGCTTGCCGAGGCCGGTCATAACGAGATCCTTGCCGGGCCTGATACACCGATGGAAATCGCCTGCGCGCAACTCTGCGGTCTCGGTCATTATCGTATGCGCGGCTACGTAGCCATCAAAACGCAGGAGGAATTTGAGGCATGGCTGAGCGAGGAAGCATCGTATCTTCCAGAGTGAAGAGACACCGAAGAGTTTGGTATGATACAGAAGACCGTGCCTTTCAGCGATTCTGAAAGGCAGTTTCTTTTATGAGAGAAGAACCAAAATATAACAAAGGACTCCATCGCTTTACCGTCTTTTCCGCCGTTTCTACGTTTTTGCTTATTGTTGCCGGCGGGATGGTTACCAGCACCGGATCGGGTCTGGCAGTTCCGGATTGGCCGCTCTCGTACGGACAAGTGATGCCGCCGATGGTCGGCGGAATTTTCTACGAACACGGACACCGAATGATTGCATCATTTGTGGGATTGTTGACGGTCATCCTGGCGATTTGGCTTTGGCGCCGAGAATCTCGAGGGTGGGTTCGCCAACTTGGCTTTGCGGCACTGGCGGCAGTTATTGTTCAGGGCGTCCTCGGCGGTCTCACAGTCCTCTACCTTCTTCCGACACCAATTTCAGTGAGTCATGCCGCTCTTGCCCAAACTTTCTTCTGTGTCATGGCATCTCTTGCTCTATTCACTTCCCGCTGGTGGCACACGGAACACCCCATTGCGCCACGGAGCCGCGGGGTTTCTCTGCTTACGGCTGCAGGAACTTTGACGGTTGCGATTTATGTGCAATTGATCCTCGGGGCAGTCATGCGCCACACGCAATCGGGTCTGGCAGTTCCGGATTTTCCGCTTGCCTATGGATCCGTTTTCCCCCCTCTTGATGCACACGCAATGAACCAGTACAATGATGAGCTTTTCAGAGCAAACGTACGGATTTTTGCCGACGGACCGATCACGGCAGGTCAAATAACGATTCACTTGTTGCATCGCTACTGGGCAATAGTCGTTCTGGGCTTGTCTGCCTGGACGATTCTCAAAACATTCCGATCAGGGATCGATAACCCGCGTTTACGAGTTCTTGGCCTTGTCCTTTTGATCTTCATGGGTGTCCAGGTGACGGTCGGGGCTTTGACCGTTCTTCTCCGCAAGGATGCCTGGCTGACCACGGCCCACGTCGCTAACGGGGCCTTTCTGCTCTGTCTCTCCGTGCTTCTGGTTTTGCATGCCGCCCGGCTTTACAGGTTCTCATGGATATCCGAGACTGTACGAATTTCGCAGGCGGAGGCCATCGCGTGAAAAACGACGGAGAAGCAATAGCGACCCGGATTCGAGGCCGAAGCAAGGTTCTTGACTACATCGAACTCACCAAACCGGAACTGACGGGGCTCTCGGTCCTTACCGCCCTGTGTGGCTTCTATCTCGCCAGTACTTCTGTGGATGCTCTCCTTCTGCTCTGGACTGCACTCGGCACCTTCTTGGTCGGCGGAGGAGCGGGCGCCTTGAATCAACTGGTCGAACGCAATCATGATGCGCTTATGAAGCGGACTGAACGACGCCCGCTTCCGGCCGGAAGGCTGACACCGTCCCAGGTAGCTTCTTTTGGAATCTCCTCCGCTCTCGTTGGAGTGGCCCTGCTCGTTCTTGTGGTGAATCCGCTCACCGGCGCCCTCGGAATACTGACGCTCGTATCGTATCTTTTTCTCTACACGCCCTCCAAGAGATTCACTCAACACTCTACCCTTGTTGGCGCCATCCCTGGTGCTTTGCCTCCCGTAATGGGATGGACGGCCGCGAGCAATGAAATCAACACTGGAACATGGGTTCTCTTTGGAATTCTCTTCTTCTGGCAGATGCCTCACTTTCTTTCCCTCGCCTGGATGTATCGAAAAGACTATGCGCGGGCAGGCTATCGCATGCTTACGATCTTTGACGAACACGGAATACGAACAAGCCGTCATATCCTTGTCCATTGCATTCTTCTCGTCTCTATCAGTCTAGCTGCAACCGTGATTGGATTGACCGGATGGATGTATGCGGCAGGCGCGGTGATACTCGGAACAGGGTTTCTTACGGTTTCCTTTTTGTTTCTGAAATATTCGCAACAGACGTCCGGTGATTCTTCGATGAAAGCGAACAAATCATCCCGGCAGATCTTTTTTGCCTCTCTGCTCTATTTACCCGCACTGATGTTTCTCATGACCGTGGATAAGATTTGAAGAAGTCGGCTGTCAGAGTACGATCAAGGACGTCGACGCGCATCAAGCCCCCTGTTGTGCGCATTTCGCATGCGGGATTTTCCTACAAGAATCGAGGCGCGCTCCGAGACCTCTCGCTTGAAGTAGAGGAGGGGGATCTCTATGGCATTTTGGGACCGAATGGGAGCGGCAAGAGCACCCTTTTCAGAATTCTCTCAACTCTTGTGCTTCCCGGAAGCGGAGATGTCGAAATCGTTGGGAGAAGCGTGACCACAGATCCCGGAGAAGTCCGGCGCAGTATCGGCGTCGTTTTCCAGTCGCTAAGCCTGGATCCCAAACTCACTGTTTTGGAAAATCTCATATATCAAGGTCAACTCTACGGGCTGAGTCAAGACCTGCTGTCTCGGCGTATTGCTCACTCTCTGAATGAACTTCGTCTCGAAGACCGGCGCGGCGATCTTGTCGAGTCACTCTCCGGGGGGCTCCAGCGGCGTGTCGAGCTCGCGAAAGGTCTTCTTCACTCGCCTCAGGTACTTCTCCTGGACGAGCCCACAACCGGACTTGATCCACGCGCCCGGATGGATTTCTGGCGCTTTTTGAATCATCTGCGCCGACGAGAACGAGTCACCGTCATCGTTACAACTCATTTAACCCAGGAAGCCGAGCAGTGCGATCGCATCGCCATCCTTGACAAAGGAAACCTCGTGGCAATGGGCTCTCCGGCGGAACTGAAGGAAACGATCGGTGGAGACATCGTTGCCCTGGTAAGCAAGAGGCCGGAAACGCTTCGAAAACAGATCGCCCGCCGGTTCAAGATTCCAACAACGTTGGTTGATGGAGAACTCCGTTTAGGAGTGAAGCACGGAGTCAAACTAATTCCCAGGTTGACCAGGACCTTTTCGGGGCTGATTCAATCCATAACCGTGCGGAAGCCTTCTCTGGAGGATGTGTTTCTTGAAAGAACAGGGCATATGCTCGAGGAGAGAATAAAGGGATGAATGCAGTAACGATGCTTGCCCGGAGAGAACTCGTTCGGTTTGTGCGTCAACGGAGTCGAATGATTGCTGTGGTTGCGTCGCCGATACTTTTCTGGATTGTCATCGGATCGGGTTTGAACAAATCATTTCAATATCCCGGCGGGCCCGAAGAGATCAGCTACCTGGAATATTTCTTTCCCGGATCGGTCATCCTTATAGTCCTCTTTGCTTCTGTTTTCTCCTCTATCTCCGTCATCGAAGACCGCCGAGAGGGTTTTCTCCAGGCGGTGCTTGTGGCGCCCGCTCCCCGGTCATCCGTCGTTCTCGGAAAAGTCTTCGGCATCGCCATCCTCGCAACTGTCCAAGGAGCCCTCTTCCTTGCGCTGGCCCCGCTCGTTGTTCCCAATGTCACCATAGGCTCGCTTCTTCTGACTTTGATCGTTCTTGCTTTCGTGTCCCTGGGACTCGCATCTCTCGGATTCCTTATTGCATGGTCTATGGACTCAACCCAGGGCTTTCATGCGGTCATGAATCTTCTGCTCGTCCCGATGTGGATGCTTTCCGGAGCATTATTACCGATGTCGGGCGCCACTGGATGGGTTGCAGCGATCATGGCGTGGAACCCACTGATGTACGGCGTCGCCGCGGCCCGGCTCGGCATCTATGGTCTCGATCCCCGACACGAGGGCGATCTCCCCGCGTTTGGTCTGGCAATGATCGTCCTTGTTGCATTTTCCCTGATTACTGTCCTCGCCGCGATCTGGACGGTTCGCCATCGACAAAGGGGATAAGTCCTCAACGGCAGATCATGATCTCTGAAATGCTCTCGCTCGACGTCCTCCCCACGCTCAATGCGATTCTTAATACTCTGGCGGCCGTTCTTCTTGTCTTAGGCCATCGGTTCATGAAGAAGGGAAACATTGCAGCCCATAAGCGATGCATGATCGGCGTCGTGACGGTTTCAGCGCTGTTTCTCACTTCATACCTGACATACCATTCCTTTCACGGATCAGAGCCTTTTTCAGGAACGGGTTGGGTCCGCCCCGTCTATTTTGCGATTCTGCTTTCGCATTCGCTCCTAGCTGCCGCAATCGTTCCAATGGCACTGATTACGTTATGGAGGGGACTTCGCCGGAATGATGAGCGGCACAAAGCAATTGCCCGGTGGACGTATCCCATCTGGATCTACGTTTCTGTGACAGGTGTTCTTATCTACCTTTTACTTTACCACCTGTTCCCGGGAGGGGCGGTCACCTAAGACGGAGGAGGATCTGCGAGAGGAGATTCGTAAAGCGGGATCGCACCTTGTGCGCAGTTTCTGTAACTTCCTGGTGGGAAAGCTTGCCTTCGGTGATCCCCGTGGCAAAATTTGAAATCAGCGAAATTCCCGCCACCTTCATTCCCAGCTGCATTCCCAACGACATTTCCGGAACCGTCGACATTCCTACTGCGTCAACCCCGACCCGCGAGAGCATTTCAATCTCCGCCGCAGTTTCATAGCTCGGCCCTTTTAACCAGCAATAGGTTCCTTCCTGCAGCGGAACAGCGAATTCTCGCGCCGTGGTACGAATGACCTCCTGAAGGGTTCCATCGAGGGAGGAATGACGACGCAAACGGTCTGACCGGCTGACAACTATGTCGTCGGAAGCGTCATCGCGGAAGTTCAAGTGACTCTTAACGGAGAGAAACGTCAGGCCGAGGAAGTCCCTGATGAGCATCAGATCACCCGGAGAAAAGGATCGATTGATGCCCCCGGCCGCGTTTGTGACAATGAGAGTCCCGGCTCCGAGCTCACGAGCGAGGGCAACGGGAAAGAGGGTTGAGGAAAGGTTGCCGGACTCATACAAGTGGACTCTCCCCTTAAACACAAGAAGGGGCGGAGATTCGTTTTGACTATGCCTGACTGTTCCGAAGACGAGCTTGCCTTCGTGACCCTGCACGGTCGAGCTCGGGTAATGCGGAATACGCGAAGAAGCGATGGCCACCGCGTTCTGAAGCTGGTCCGCGAAGTCGCCAAGTCCGGATCCCAGGATGAGCGCAACCTTGGGAGGAAAGGCGATCTGGCTTTTGATCGTTTCAGCCGCCTCCCGGAGGTTTCTTGGCTCGATCATGATCCTCCTATGAGGATTCCGGCGATAGTGGCTGTAAGCAACGTGGCCAGCGTCCCACCGAGAACGGCGCGAAGGCCGAGCGCGGAAAGATCCTTTCGACGATGGGGCGCCATTGGGCTGATTCCGCCGATCTGAATAGCGATCGAGGAGAAGTTTGCAAAGCCGCAAAGAGCAAAGGTAGCCATGGCGATCCCTTTCTCCGACACGAGCTTGTTTTCTGCGATCATCTTCGACATGTCGAGGTAAGCTACGAACTCATTCACTACCACTTTTGTCCCGAGCAATGCTCCGAAGTTGAAAGCCTCCGATGAAGGAACGCCAATGGCGAAGGCAACGAATTGGAACACCATTCCGAGAAGAAACTGCAGATTGAGCGACTGACCATACTGGGACAAGAGATATTCATTCAACCCGGTCCACAGTCCAATCTTCCCAAGTAAGAAATTAAATAAGGCGATTAAAGCTATGAAGGCAAGCAACATAGCTCCGACATTCAATGCGAGTTGGAGGCCGTCCGAAGCCCCGGCTGCAGCGGCCTCGATAACGTTGGACGCACTCTTTTCCACTTTGATCTTTACGTTCCCCTTCGTTTTCGGTTCCAAAGTTTCAGGAAAGATGATCTTTGATATAAGCAGTGATGCGGGAGCAGCCATGATGCTTGCTCCCAGAAGCTGAGCGGCAAACCGCACCTGAGCCGCCTCAATGGTAAGATTATGCGTCTGAGCAAAGGAGTAACCAAGCATTTGTACGTAGGCAGCCATGACCCCGCCTGCGATCGTTGCCATCCCGCCGGTCATGATCGTGAGAAGCTCGGAGTTCGTCATTTCTCCAACAAACGGCCTTATCATCAGGGGCGCTTCGGTTTGGCCGACGAAGACGTTTGCGGTGTTGGAAAGGGATTCAGCGCCGCTCGTTCCCATCAACCTTGCCATGATCCAGGCCATCCCCTGAACGATTTTCTGCATCACACCCAAATAGTACAAAACTGACATCAGGCACGAAAAGAAGATGATGGTGGGAAGAACCTGAAAGGCAAAAAAGAAGCCGATGGATCCATCGAATCCGGGTCCGACCGCAAGGTCTCCGAAGACAAACTTTGCTCCTTGCGTTGTGAAGTTCAGAATAACCACAAACCCTTCGGCAATGACCTCAAAAAGCTTCTTGGGCCACCCAAGCGGGGAGAACCAGCTACCCAGATCCTCACCCTTGATCACCAGGATGCCGAATGACGCCTGGATCAGAAGCCCCATACCCACCAGTCGCCAGTTAATCCGTCGTTTGTTGTTCGAAAAGAGGAACGCGATTCCCAGGAGCACGCCTATTCCCAGGAGGCCTTGAAGGAATGACAGGATATTCATTGAGATCCTTTTGTGGGTGGCTAATCGGCAGGAGGCACGAAACAACGCCGGCAGCGCGCTTCGTAGATGTCTTTGGCACCGACTACGACTCGGTCTTGTTGCTGGGTCTTGCGCTGTGTTCTGTCCGCCGGGTTCCCGCATACAACACAAATTGCGAGCGTCTTGGTGATATATTCTGCCACTGCAAGCAGTTGGGGCATCGGTTCAAAAGGTTTTCCACGGTAATCCTGATCGAGTCCGGCCACAATGACTCGTTTCCCCCGTGCGGCAAGATCTTCACAAATATCGACGAGGTTGCTCTTGAAAAACTGCCCCTCATCGATTCCAATGACCTGAGCATCAAGTGCAAGCGAAACGATTTCGCTCGCATCTTCGACCGGATGAGAAACGACTGACTGCTCACTATGGGACACGATGTGCTCCCCGCTGTAACGCTTGTCGATCTTCGGCTTGAAAATCGCCACATGCTGCTTGGCAATTTGAGCCCGCCGCAACCGTCGGATCAATTCCTCAGTCTTTCCGCTGAACATGCAACCGCATATCACTTCAATCCAACCCGTGTCCCTGGGAATAACATGTTGCGCTGACGTATCCACTATTTTTTACTTCTCTTTTTTCGGTGTAAATGCTTTTCATTAAACGCATAAGGAAGGAGTGATTTAAGTTTTTTCACTCGGATATCCCCCTTCGAATTCACCATCACAAAGTCAATGTTCCCGGCAAGGTCCCAAAGCACCTGTCTGCAGGCACCGCAGGGGGGAGTAAAGTCTGGATCGCTTGCAACAACTGCGATCGCTTGGAAGTTGTGTTCCCCCATTGAAATAGCTTTGAAAATCGCCGTGCGTTCCGCGCACATGGTCAATCCGTAGCTGCTATTTTCGACGTTACAGCCGGTAAAGACTTCTCCGTTACGGCTCAAGAGGGCAGCGCCGACTCTGAACTTGGAGTAGGGAGCATGAGCGTAACGTCTCGCTTTTCGAGCCTGACGAATTAGGTTTTCATCGCGGCTTGACATGTTTCCCTGCGTGCGGGTAAGTTTCATTCCTGTAGAGAAGCCGCAAAATATAGACAAGATTGGAGTGAAATGCAACGGAAAGCCAGTATTCCGACTTTTCTGATTGTCGTGGCACGACTATGATCACACTAGTACAACGACCCCACCCTGAACGCCCGATACACAAAATGGCCCGGAGTTTCCACGGTTAGTTCCCATCTCTTCGTCCCGTTCATGTCGACTTCGATAATTCTTCGATTTGTTCCGTAGGTAATCAACGTATTGCCATTCTCAAGTCTCTGGGCAAACCCGAGCGCAAATGCAAACAAAGCCGGTGAGGATCGGTATTCCCAAATCAATGTTGCCTTCCTGTTTCGTTCATCCAGCTGATATTCGACGGCACGACTTTCGGGAGGTTCGTGAAGGTTCCCATTGTCAAAAAGAATAATATTGTCGTTCTCCAGCCGTCGTATTCCATGCTGATGAGAGAATCCATTCAACGGGTCACCGATGAATTCAAATTGATTGTTTTTTCCCCCGAGGCGCCACATCATTTCTCCGGTCTCGACTTCAACCTTTATGATTTCGTCACAGTTTCGAAACGAGACAAGAAGATTGCCGTCCCTGTCAATTTCTATTGCATTTCCATGCCAGGGATTGACGGCATCTCCTGTGAGAGAAATATCGGCCGCTGCATCAGTAACCTCTAAATGATCGAAGGTATTCCAAAGCAACGGGAGTACTCCTGACCTTTGATACTCCACAATAATTCCTCTCACGGATGCAGTTGGAAGCCCGCCGTACACGGCGAGATCCATAACGCGGTGTTCGATTCCAAACAGAACGTAGGAAGTGCCCGCAATTCGCAACTCGTGTCCCCCCGTTGCTCTATCTCCACCTGCCTCATAGGTCCGAAGAATTGTTCCCAGATTGTCCATCCCATAAAAGAGGGTTGGAACCGCTTGAGACGTTACCGAGACCGTGTACGTTCCGCTTTCTTGTCTCTGGAAATCGGTCACCGACCCTTCAAATCTCCTGTACCAAACAATCGTTCCTTGATTGTCAACCAGAACCGCATATGACCGCGCAAGGGCACCGGAAAATCCGAACATGACATATCCCGGGGAAGGGTTTTCGGAAGCCTGAGTTGCGAGGTCGGGTAGGTCATCGGGAAGAGACCCCGTTGTGAAGCTCAGCATTCCACCCAGAGTTTCCCTTTCTGTCTTCGATACGGCAACGACTCTAAGAAAATAAGTCGTCTCTGCTCCCAACCCTAAAACAGGGATCACGGTTGGATTTTCGTGCACGGAAACAAAAGGCGTCTGATGATCCAACAAAGAACCGTTTCCATACATCACCTTCACGGCAACAGCATCGTGCGTCGACACCTGAACCGCAGCGCTCAGAACATTGTGAGGATTCTCGGACACACGCGAGCCCTGAATTGCCGCAACAGTACCCGGAGGGGCAACGGCAGGTTGATCACACGATGATGCTGCAAGGAGTAAGAAAAACAATGAAAACGGCGGGCGATGCATCAACCACGGGCTTCGCATACGAGAAGAAAGACTGTTCATACACTCGGCGAAACGCATTTCTCGCCACTCTTCGAGGCAAGCACATAGGGGTTATGACCCCTCATGATCAGCATGAGAGCCCTTGACGTTGCTTTCCTCATTTCCGTTCGACCCCTGATACTATGTACGATCAGGTTTCCCAACAGGGACCAAACGAAAAAGAACCTGTTGAACGCCGAAAAATCGGGAGAAACCGCCATGAAATAGTCGAGCGCAAGAATGCGCCGGAAATATGTCACCTCGGGGGAAAGCCGGTTTTCACCCGCCTTGTGGTGGATGACTGTGGCCTGAGTGAGAACAACGATGGATTGTTGACCGGGGAATTTCAGGGCGACGCCATAGTGGTCTCCGATACCGTTTGGATCCAGCACCTCATCGTATGGGGAGCGTAGCAACCAATCCCGTCGAACGACCGCACCGCCAAGCGTAAAGAAGGAGGTGCGAAAAAAAGGTGAGTCGATTTGAGTGACAAGGGGCCAGCCTGCCATGGTGAACGTGTTTCCTCTGCGACGATAGAACCGTTCAAGGAGTGCAAAGGCCGGTCTTGCCAGAGAACTGGTTTGGATTTTGTTGAGATCCGACCAGACGGTCAATTGGAAGACAAAGCGCCAGAGTAACTCGGCCAGTCGTATTGTGCGAAAGGTGTCATGCCGCCCTCCATCGCCGTTCAGTTCGACCAGCAGACCGGAGAGAGCACCTACGTGAGGATGGGCTGTGAGAAAGTCTCCCAGAAAAGCCAAATAATCTGCTGGAATTTCGAGGTCATCATCGCACAAGAGAACATGGCTCGCCGTCGCCAGTTGAATTCCCTTGTTATGCTGCAGACAGGAGGAGGGCTCGCTTGTCGAATAGATGATATTCAACGTCGGATAATGCATTCGTAGCTCGGGAACGGAGAGCGAGACATCGCTTGAATCAACAATTATCACTTCATGAGGTTTCTGATTTTGGACGGAGAGCGACGTAAGAAGCCGGTGGAGACTTTTTGCTCGGTTTCGGGTCCGTATGACCGCGCTAATTTCCATGGTATTTCATGATTCAGAACAAGAACGGATGAACAACAGCTCGGTTATGTTTCTCTTGGAGATGTTTTCCCACGAGCTTCTGATAGAGCGCCGTGTACTGTCCCACAGTCCACTCAAGGTTGTGGATCTTCGCCCATTCAAGACTCTCTGCCCGCAATCCGTCGAAACGAACGGGATCTTTGAGCAAATGGATGACTTCCCGGGCAAGACGTTCATGATCCCCGACATCGACGCCAATTGCCCCCGTCGGAGAAAAATCTGAGATCAATCCGACCTTCGTGCCTGCAATGGCGAGACCGCATGCGGCGGCCTCCGCGACTGCGACACTCTGGGCTTCATACAACGATGTGTGGAGCAAGACGTGTCCCCAGTTAAAGTGTGCGCCCAAAGCCTTGTTCTCAACATATCCGACAAACTCGACTGAATCGCTGATGTCCAGTTGTTCTGCAATACCGCGTAGGCGGCCATTCAGATAATCCAGACCAACGATTCGGAGTTTACACTCAAATTCTTTTCGTATGATGCTGAATGCTTTCAAGAGTGTAATCTGATCCTTGAGTTCATGAACGTTCGCAACGTGAAGAAAATGGAAGGGCTCTTTTAACAACTTCACCTTCGGATGAAAAGTCAGCGAGTCGGGGCAGTTCGGAATGATGTGAACATCGTTGCGGAAGAGGCCTAATTGCTTCAACCGGGCTTCTTGAAACTTGCTTAACACAACAAGGGACGAAGCGCTGCCACCGATCCAGAAGGTCAGTTTCTTCAGAAGGGGATGTCGGAGACTACCGTATTGGAACTGGGGAATGTTCGCTGTTTCGCCGCCGTGGAGCGTGATGAGGCTGGGTATTCGAAGCAGGCGGCTCGCCAACACGACGGCTGCCTCGGCAGGCCATCCGAGCATTCCATGGAGAAGTTGGAACTGCTCTGTTCTGAAATCGCGGAGAAGAACGGAAAGAAAACTCAGAAATTTCACAACGAACGCACTTTTGGTATGCGTTCTGAGATATCGTACACGGGCTTTTCCGCAGGACAGAGAGGGTTGCTTGACCCCTGGCACACTGAGCGAGTAGAGTGTAATCTCAAATTGTTCTGAAAGACGAGAGACAAGATCATACACGGCGGGAATGTGAATTCCCTTGCCATACTCTGCAGCCCCACCGGGAACGATAATGGCAATGCGATTCATAGAAAAGGAGTTTCATGATGTCGCGCAGGCATGGAAAGTTCCCGGGCTTTTTGAAGTACGAACTCGGGCGTGTACCTCGTCAAGCAATGGACGTCGCCATATCGACATTGTGAATCCATACACCCTCCACACGGCAGATCTCCTGAATGGAGCAACAGAGTGTGGGCACCCACCGGCTGCGACCATTCATGTCGGGTCGAACCGAAAAGGGCAAGAGTGGGGACCCCGGAGACCCAAGCCATGTGCATTAATCCGGAGTCTTCGCTGATGATGATCTTGACGAACTGCAAGATGCCCAACGCTTCCGCCAGAGTCGTTCTTCCAGTGAGATTGATCATGCCTCCGTCGAACTCCCGTTGCAGAAGTTCCGCTTTTTCCCGTATCCTGTCTGTCCCTAAGAGCACAAACTTCACTTCCTCACGTTCCCGCCAGAGCTTTCCAAGGTATGCGTAGTTCTGAATTGGCCAGTTTCTTGATGCGAAGAGTCCGGCCGGATTCAGTACCACCAACGCGGTCTTTGCATCCCATCCGTTTTCTTCGAGAAGCTGGCGGGCCCGCGCAAGAAGAGCGCCCTGGAGTTTGATCTGATAGAGCGGCTCAATTTGAGGAAAACCCGTACCGTGAAACGTTTCGAGTACTCGATCACCCGCGGCCTTCGCCGAAAAGCGGTCAAATTCTCCCCACGCTTGAGGTTGCGCGGCACGACGGATCATTCGGCTGACGAGATTTCTTTGCAGATCGATGACGACGTCATAGCGGTGTTTTCGGATTGTCGACCCCCACTTCAGTGCATGAACTAACCTGGAAGAACGACTATCAGTACGAGGGAAAACATGCACGTGGTCGAAAATTGTCATCGCACCGACAAGGTCAGCGCAAGGTTCCGACGTAAGGAAATCAATCTGTGCTTCCGGGAACAACGTTCGAAGAGAATTCGAACAGGGAAACGTTATCGCAACATCTCCAATCGCGTGAAGGCGGATGATCAGAACGCGGCCGGGATCTTCCTGTTTATTCCAGGGTCCGAATGACTGGGAACGGCGGAACAATGTGCTTGAAGCGGGAATCATCCTGATCCGGTCCTACAGCGGATTTCTTCGGAGAACGATCATGGTGTGATCGCCAAGGATCCGAAAGAAGGGAAGGATGGCAACGAACCGATCGACACGAACGAGAAATCGGCTAAAAAGTGTCCAGCGTGAAGAAAATCGCAGAGCATGAGGAGGAGGAGAGATGACATTCAACCCACGGATACGGCACGGTTCGAACCACGGACGAAAGGCATTCTGAATCTTCTTGTGCGAATGATAGAAGACAGTGAACGATTTTCCTTTGAATCCCGTGGCAGGGGCGCCGTTTCCGAGCCTTCGCAGCGCTTGTCGCCATTTCCCCCTGAGTGCGTTGGCGAGAATTTCCCACAGCGACACCGGCGGCATGACGACGCCGAGAAAAAACCCGCCCGGTGCGGTGACACCCGCAATTTCCCGGGCAGCGATCGAAAGATCTGACACACAATTCAGACCGCCAAAATTCGACGTGACGAGATCAAATTTCATCCGGGGGAGTTTCTCAAGATTCTCGAAGGAAGCGACCGTGAATGTCACGTTGTCCAACTGCAACAGATCCCTCTTGCGGGTTGCCTGCTCAATCATTTTCTGCGAGAGATCGCATCCCACGACAGTGTACCCCATGCGAGCATAGATCAATGCATCGATCCCTGTCCCGCAATTCACGTCAAGCAACCGGCTTTTCGCCCGAACCAGAGCGGCCGCGGTGGTATACACAACATTCCTGATTTCGCGGGTCGTGTCGTTTTCGTACGTATCATCGAATGAGTCGGCAATCCCGTCGAAGGCAGATCGCACCTGCTCTATGTTTGTCCCCGGTCTCACGGTGAGGAACTGGTTTTTTGATAGGACTCAAGTTTCTGAAGAGCAAAAGGAAGCGTGGCGCCATGATAAAACATCCCCGCCAGCGATCGGAACGACCTCCCGTTGGTACGCCGTAACGAAGGACGAAGAAATTCCGTGAGCATGCGCATTCCCCGCCAAACGCTGAACTTCTTGTGAAGAACCTTGTGAAGAGAGCGGTAGAAATCCGGATGGTATTCCCCGGGAAACATGAGATCCAAGTCCTGGCTGCTGAACCAATTCTGTTTCGACCTAAGCCCCTTCTTTACTCTCTCGTAGAACTTCGTTCCCGGTAACGGATACGATACGGACACCCCGATTTCATCCGGCATGCATTCACGTACCAAATCAAGCGTCAGCTGAATGTCTTCGCGTATTTCTCCAGGATACCCAAATTGAAGAAAGAAACCGACGCGGATTCCGGCAGAATGCAACAACCTTGTGGCTGCGCGGATTTCTTCTACCGTTGTCCCCTTTTCCATCGCGTCAAGGATTTTCTGGGATCCGGATTCGGCGCCAACCCAGACGGTTCGACACCCCGCATCGGCAAGGTGGCGAATCGTATTGTCTTTCAAGAGAAGATCAACGCGCGAAAGACACTTGAACGGAATAACGGCATCTTCACGATTCACAATTTGCGAGAATCGCTCTATCCACCCGCGCTTCAAACCGAAGATATCGTCCGTGATCCACAGATGGTCGGGGCGGATAGTCTCCTTCAGGAATTTCATTTCCTCAACAACGTGCTCGGGGCTCCGGGAGGTGTATGCCTGGCCAAACAACGGCTTTGCGCACCAATTGCAGTGGAAAGGACACCCGCGCGTAGTGGAGAGATTGATGGAAAAATATCCGTGTCGTCGCTTCCATGCGGATCGATATCGGCTGATATCGACAAGATCCCATGCCGGGAACGGGAGCACGTCAAGATCTTTCATCAGTCCCCGCGGCGGTGTCCGGACGACGGCCCCGTCTTTCAGAAAAGAGAGCCCGGGAACGGATTCCGGGTGTGAAGCCGTTGCCCGACCCAGCACGTGTGTGGCAAGTTCGGTGAGGGTTCGCTCGGCCTCCCCGCAGATGACATAATCAACGCTGTGGGCAAAGTATTGCTCCAGATGATCGACCGCGTCGGAACTGAAGACGACAGTGACGCAGCCGGCTGCCTTGGCATAAGAGGCTAGACGAAAGGCCGCCTCCCGCATTCGGCTGAGACACATTTTGGTGAGGTAATTGAAACTGTCGTCATAGATGACAACCATTTTCGGGCGGAATCGTTCAATCGCCTCCTCAATCTCATCTTCCCGAGAAGAAAACATGACGTCATGATGCGCAACCATCATTCCGGCATTCCGAAGGACGTTCGCAGCAATGAGTGTTCCCAGGGGAGGATAGGGCATCATGGCCCTGTATTCCTTCGTATCGAATCGAAGGAAATACGAATGTGTCAATAAGACATCAGTCATTACTCGGGCGAAGATCCAATCCGTGGACGCTCAACCGTCTATTGTATTCCTCAAGGATTCGCGTAAGAAAGTCCCCCCCGTACGCTGTGGAGAGAAAGGGTTCTGTCCGAAACAGCTCGTTCCGCTTTTCCGCCGGAAAGTGCGCATACCTCTTCCTCCAGATTCCTTTCCAGAAGGAAAGGAGATATTCGTCTAACCGGTCGCCGATCTTCCCCTTGAGGGGAAACTCGAGGAATTCTTGCAGAAAATTTGATCTATGCGACGATTCCGGGAAAACCTCGCGGTCACCCAGATTGGGGAGATAGTCCTTGATCCATAGGTTGTGACTTACGTACGTTCGGAGAAATTCGGAATTGTCGATGGGCTTCAGGGTGGCAATCTCCATCGCCGTGAAGAGGTTCCTTTCAGTCACGTCCAAATAATTTTCTGTTACAAAATGATTGAGGCAGAAGAACTTCTTGCTGTTGAGAAGGAAGAGTTTTTTAAAGAGGATGAGGAGAGTACGCGTCACCCAAAGTCTCCCGTTGGCCGTGACGACAAAAAAATCAATATCCCCCCTGTGCGTCATCACCCCTTTTGAAAGTTCCCCCGAAATGAAGACCCCGCGGACGAAAGGGAACATGCGAATGATCGTCCCCATGATTCTGGCAATCAGCCAGTACCATTGCGCGCGACGCTCCTTCCTCAGTCGCTCCCGGAGAAGATCACCGGAGTTTCTTGAAACGAAGAATAATCCGTCGCGATGCGATATGAGGAAAGAGAGGGGCATCGAGGCGCAGGCAGCCGTGATTTCTCCGACCGTCGTAGAGTTTGAGGGGAGGAACGCATGGATTTCAGCCGCGTTCAGGGGATGATCGAAAATATCGAAGTAGAGGAGGGTACGGAAAATGTCTTTCTGCAGGGTTGTTGAGGCCCGGAAGTATTCCGTGTCTTCATGAACGGAGGATCCCTTGGGTGCGAATGTCATCGGCGTTCGAGGTGGTCTCTTTGAGATGGTACAAAAGAATCCGTTTGTGCGCAATCAGCTACGGCTGTGGCAGGGCCGCAAATATTGTAAGTAACTCGATTTTTTTCTATATTCAGCTCCACCATGACCCTCCGACCTGTATTTCTATCTCTCCTGAAGGGAACTGCGATTCTTGCTGCTGCATTTCTTGCGTTGTTCTTTGTCCTGGACGATGTCCTCATGCCGCGTTATGTTCAACAAGGAGAAACGACAAATGTTCCCAATGTTGTGGGCGCAGGGGTGGACGAAGCACTGAACATTCTCGCGGACGTAGGTCTGGAAGGAAAAAAGGCCGAAATCCGCCCCGATAAGCGATTTCCGGAGGGGGCTGTGGTCGTTCAAACACCCCCTGCGGGCTCAGTGGTCAAATTCGGACGAGGAGTGTATTTGACCGTGAGCGGAGGGGAGACACTCGTAACTGTTCCGGCGTTGCGGGGGCGATCGCTGCGTGATGCAACCTTGGCTCTGGAAAGGTACGGACTCAAGTTGGGGGAGGTCCAATACAAAGTATCTCTCCAGTTCCCTGAGAATACGATCATCGACCAATCGGTGGCGGAAAGCACAAAAGTGCGCGGGGGGACGACCATTTCCGTGGTCGCAAGCCAGGGCCCCAGTGCTGACCGCGTCCCGGTTCCTAATTTGGTGAGAAAGAGTCTGGCGGAGACGGAACGCATCCTTCTGCAAGCGGGCCTCGTGGTCGGGAATATCACTTATCAAGTGAATAACGAAATGCTTCCCAATACCGTGATTGATCAGTACCCGCGTCCCGGAGCATTTGCGGCTTCGGGCCAGGCGATCGAGCTGTTCATTACCCAACGAGGGGAGAAGAAAGTTCTTGAAAACTGATTCACGGGTGAAAATCGCTCCCTCGCTCCTGGCCGCGGATTTCTCACATCTGCACGACCAGATCCGACAGCTTGAGACCGCCGGAGTGGAGTGGCTGCATCTCGATATCATGGATGGTCACTTTGTCCCAAATATTTCGTTCGGCCCGCCGGTGATCGCGTCCCTTCGATTGGAAACAAAGTTGTTTCTTGACACACACCTGATGATCGACGATCCCGACCGACACCTACAAGCATTTCGGGAAGCCGGATCGGACTGTATTACGGTTCACCAGGAGGCGTGCCCGCACCTCCATCGCACCGTCACGCGGATCAGGGAACTCGGGGCAAAGGCCGGAGTTGCCATCAACCCTGCAACCCCTGTCTCCACACTCCGGGAAATTGCCGGGGAACTCGATCTTATTCTCATCATGTCTGTCAATCCGGGATTTGGAGGACAGCGATACATCCCGGGATCCGCCGAAAAACTCCGTGAAGCGAGGGAACTGATAGCAAAAACCGGAAAGCACATTCTGCTCGAAATCGACGGCGGAATCGACGCTCAAACGGCCCCGGAGGCAGCTCGAGCCGGTGCGAACGTGCTTGTCGCGGGGACGTCCGTGTTTCGTCAGGGGAACATCGCAAAAGCGCTGAAGCTCTTGGAGGAAAGCATTTCACGCCGGACCTCCGAAAAGCAAAAATGAAGATTGCCATCAAGAATGCGGATATCGTCACTCCGTTTCGTGTGATCGAACACGGTGTGATCGTCACTTCGGGGCGCAAGATTTTTGCCGTCGGTGCAAAAGACGAAGTGGATATTCCGTCCGGAGCGAAAGCGTACGACTGTGAAGGAATGACGCTGACACCCGGATTTGTGGATCTTCTTGTTCACGGCGGGGCCGGATATGGATTTGCGGATATGAGTCTTGAAGCGGTTGAGAACATTTCTCAGTTCTTTTTCGAACACGGCACAACCGGATTACTGGCCGCACTCTACAGCAAGCCTCAAGACGACATGATCAAGGACGTCAAGAGGATTACCGACTTCATCGGCAGTCCAAAGGGTTCAAACGTCTGGGGCATTCACCTGGAGGGGCCTTTCATCAACAAGGAACTCCATGGGGCAATGAAGGCCGAGTATCTTTGGGATGCTGATCCGAAAGGGTGGAAGAAGGTCTTTGCGGCAAGTCAAGGCTCGGTGAAACTGATGACGATCGCGCCGGAATTACCGGGCGTGGAAGAAGTCATGAGGATGGCGGCAACGGACGGCGTCGTTCTCTCCATCGGGCATTCGGCCGCCAATTACCAGGAGGTCCTGAATGCGATTGACAACGGCGCGGCGCATGTGACCCATATGTTCAATGCCATGCGGCCGTTCCATCACCGAAACCCGGGCGTCGTCCTCGGCGCATTGCTGCACAATGAGCTGAAGATCGAATTGATCGCCGATGGTATTCACGTGCACCCCGCCGTCATGAAGCTGCTGTACAAGGTCAAAGGAGAGGGGGGAATTCTCCTGATTACGGATGCCATCCGGGCCTGCGGGATGCCGGACGGGGAATACACATTTATGGATCAGAAGATTTTTGTCAAGGAGAAGAGGGCCTATCTCACAGATGGAACGCTGGCAGGCAGCACGCTGACGATGGAAGAAGCGGTGAAAAACATGATCCAAAAGGTGGAAGTCCCCATCACGAAAGCCGTGCGGATGGCATCGTTGAACGGGGCGAAGGTACTGGGCCGCCAGCATCACAAGGGAATTCTGGCCGTCGGGAAAGACGCCGATCTCGTCGTCCTCAACAAGGACTTTGAGGTTGAAATGACCATGTTTGAGGGAACGGTCAAGTATTCAAGAACCGGGGATAGAGACTAGAAACGGTTTTTTCGAGGGAACAAAAAAGCCGCAAGGATCCGCTCAGTTCATTATTCTCCTTTCTGAATCTCCATGTTCACCGACCTCAGGCAACGGCACGGCGAAGCGAGAGTCCTCGCTTTTCCGTTCGCCCTGGTTCTTGTTCTGGCTGGCTGCGAATCGCCACCCGTGGTTCCGGAGGGATCCAAGGCGTTCCCGGTTGTGCGGAATATTTCGATCCAACCGTCCCCCTACAATGAAGTCTCCGTCATCGTAACGGCGTCGGTGAAGAACGTCGTGTTGGCGGCCGCTAAGTTCCAATCGCAGGAACACGGCGTTGAATCCACTCCATTTTTGCCTGTCTCCGGAGAATCACTGCGAATCCCCGTGTATGGACTTCGCGGCTCGACCTCGTACACGATGCGTATCTTGGTCCGCCTGAATTCTGGCCAAGAAGTGCTGAGCGAGTCTGTACAGATTCAAACTCGAGATCTTCCGGACGACATTCCCTCGCTGGTCGTGCAGTCCCACATTCAACCGACCCCCGGATATGTCATGATAGGTTTTATTGGAGCTCCCGTGCTGCCCCGGTATGCAATCATTGTCGACAATCAAGGACGTGTGGTTTGGTACCGTCAGTTTCATTCTGCCGTGGCGGACTTCCAGCTTCAACCGAACAACAACTACACGCTCTATGGGAGCCTGGCGGGAGAAAGCCAGCGATTCTATGAACTCGACCGCAACGGCGATGTCGTTGGGGAATATCTCTCGGTGGCGAGCCCGGAGACGGGTGTCCACGAACTGCGCCTGTTTCCAATTGGCCACGCTCTTTACGGGGTTGACAGACGAATCATGGACCTTTCGCACATGGGCGGACAAGCAATCGCTGAAGTGCGGGGCGTCGTCATTGAACTCCGGAGAGAGGGACGACCGTTGTTCACGTGGAATACGTTTGATCACTTCGAAATTACCGAGGCTTCAGACGAGATTAGCCTGGCTGGAGCTTCGGTGAACCCATGGCACAGCAATGCGATCGAAGTCGATTCCGACGGCCATTTGCTCGTTTCGTTTCGGAATTCCGACGAGGTGACAAAAATCGACTCGGAGACAGGAACGATCATCTGGCGGCTTAACGGCAAGAAAAATCAATTTACTTTTCTGAACGATCCGCTCTCCGGTTTTTCTCACCAGCACGGTATTCGACGGTTGCCGAATGGCAACATTATTCTTTTCGATAACGGGAACCTGCACACCCCTCCCCAGAGTCGCGCGGTGGAGTACCGGCTCGATGAAGCAGCCCTGACAGCGACTCTTGTATGGGAATACAGGCCTGTGCCCTCTTTGTTCGGCGCCGCGACGGGATTTGCCCAGCGGCTTGCGGATGGGAATACCCTGATATGCTTCGGCACGGCAAACCGCATCCAGGAAGTTACCCCCGACGGGAGCGTTCAGTGGGATCTGGAACTCACAACGGGAGGACAGTTTTTCTACAGGGCTCTGAGAATCGATTCTCTTTACTGAGGCTCCGTAGTCCCTCCACACTCTTTGCCCCGGCTGTCTGGCCTGTCAACTTCGACTTGAAAAGAACTTGTCTGGGATAGCGCCCGCCGCCAGTCCTGCTTCATTCCCTTCTGTACCTCCAAGAAATGTCGCTGACTGGAAGGACACGACAATTTCCCCCCCGGCGCCGTTACACGGGACTATGGCATCGCGGATTTTGCCATTTCCCCGGGGGCAAACAATTTCCTTGACAGAACGGCCGGAGAACCTTATATTTGTAGGTGAATTACCCACGCGACTTTACTTATTTAAGAAATTACTCGTTTTTCCTTAGTAAGTGAATATGCTGCTGGACGACATCGATGTGAAGATTCTTGATCTGCTTCAAAAGCATGGCCGGACAAGGCGGAACGACCTCGCCGAGAAGGTCGGTCTTTCGCTCCCTGCGGTGAGTGAGCGACTTCGCAAGCTTGAAGAGGCTGGAATCATTACCGGATATTTCGCGAAGATTGATCACAAGAAGGTGGGGAAGGATATTACAGCTTTCATCACCGTGACAGTCGATTCTTCAAAGCACTTCGGCGCGTTTGTCGATCATGCGAGTAGCACCGACGAAATTCTCGAGTGCCATGCGATAACCGGGGATGGAACACACGTCTTGAAGATACGCACAGAGAACACGGCGAGTCTGGAAAAGCTGCTGGCCAAGATCCAGTCCTGGCAGGGAGTCGTCAAGACCACCACCAACGTTGTCCTTTCAACCTCGAAGGAGATGTTGCGAATCAAGATTACCAATCACAAACAACCTACTCACCATTAATTTCGGGAGACTGTATGGCAACCGCGACAAAAAGCAAGGCGCCCTCCGGCGTGGAGAAGGTCTTTGCCATGATGAAAGACCGCGACGTCAAGGTCATTGATTTGAAGTTCTGCGACATGCTCGGACAGTGGCAGCATTTTTCTGTCACGACAAGTGAATTCTCTGAAGAGGTCTTTGAGGACGGCATTGGTTTTGACGGATCGAGCATTCGCGGCTTTCAAAAGATCCACGAAAGCGACATGCTCCTTTTTCCCGATCCCGCTTCGGCGTTTGTGGATCCCTTTACCGCCGTCCCGACGCTGAGCCTCACATGCGATGTTGCCGACCCGATCACACGCGAAAGTTACTCGCGCGACCCGCGACACGTTGCACGAAAAGCTGAAATGTACCTGAAATCCACAGGCATTGCCGATACTGCTTACTTCGGCCCGGAGCCCGAATTCTTCATTCTGGATAATATCCGCTTCGACCAGTCCTACCATTGCGGCTATTACTACATA
>JACPLA010000009.1 GCA_016186715.1 Ignavibacteriales bacterium
CAATCTCTTTCGCAAACGGCTCGCGGCGAAGCTGACCCCTCGAGGGAATGACAACAGGCCCCGTGGATTGCTTTCCTTTTTACTGCCACCCTTCACGGATACTTCACCTCACACCCACCCGCGCAATTGGGTCGCAGACAACACTACTCCGGCTTGAGAATGATCCCTTTGTTCTCGTGTCCGTTCATTTTGATGACCACCGGCTTCTTAAAATGGAGCAAACGAACATACTTTTTCTTCTGTTGGGGCGTCTGGGCCAGGAGCCAATCCCAATCCACAAAGTCGGACCTGTTTTTCGACCTGATTGTGAAGTAACCGACCATGAAAGAAGTGATGTTTTGAAAGAAGTGTGATCCTTGCGAGGGAGCGACATCCATGTCCTTGAAGTTTGCTTCGACGATCGCCCTCGCTCCCGAAATCTGATCCCATTTGACCGGAATACCAAGCCACGGGTCTAAGGTGCCCCACCGGCCGACGCCCACCAGCACAAACGGTCTCCCCTCCATGATGAGCCGCTCGTTGAGCTGCGTGACCTCGCGGGCAACCTCCTGAGTCTTCGAACGATCGAATTCGTTGATATCGACCGTGAGAATATCGTACACATCTCTGACCACGCCGTGCCCAAGCACTTGCTCACTGGCGCACAAGGCTTTTTCCCGACCGCTGACGTCGATATCAAGTTGCTCCATTTCTCGGCTTAAAACCAAGGGACGCATCTGCAGAAGTCCAAACTCTTTCGGCGTTCCCGACATGTTCACGGCAAACTCGATCTCGACGGGTGTTCCCATTCCCCAGGTCCCCATGTCGAGAAGCAGGTCCGCAATTTCGGGGAGCGGAAACATGTTGTGCTGAAGGATGGGCGCAAATGTGACAACCCGCATTCCATCCCGCGCAATTCCCTCGTACAGCGCGTCGTTTTCCCTGGAATAGGTCGATCCGACGGAGTGCAGGGTCCCGTCCCGCTCCGCAACCTGAAGAGGATGACGTCTGAGAAGAATGTCGCGAGTGTCCACGTAGTTGAGAGGTGACTCGCCGAGTTGAAGGGCGTAGAATTGGGTCTGATTGTTGTGCAGCGCTTCCGAGGTGGAAGAGAATTGCAGGAGGTGCCTCGGATACTTTGGACAAAACCTGACGGTGATTCCTCCGTCGACGATCGTTTTCCCCAGCCCAAGCGCAACCGAGACGATACCGTCCTGTGATTTCTGCGGCGAGACGGGATAGAAATTGTAGGATTTGCCGACGCCGGAGAAATCCGGATAAAACCTCTCCTCATGCTGGGAACCCACCATCCGTTGAATGATCACCGCCATTTTTTCCTCTTCCAGCCTGTAGGACGTCACCTTGATATAGTCTTTCGCGCTCTGGTAGAACGTGGAGGCATACACCCGCTTGATCGTCGAGACAAGTTCGCTCAGGCGCAAGAACGGATCCGGATTATTATTCGGTATCATATAAGTTTCATAAACGCCCGCAAACGGATGATACTGTGAGTCTTCGAGAAGACTTGACGAACGCACTGCGAGAGGTTCTCTGATGATGTCGAGAAAAGCCGCCAGTTCACCGAGCACATCTTCGGGAAATCGCGACGCCTGGAGAAATTTTTTCGTGATGGCGACATCGTCATGCGATTCGAGCGCAAACTTTCGCAGGTTGTTATCATCGACAAACTGGTCGAACACTTCCGTCCCAAGGATAATAGCCGGGGGAACGGTGATCTGGATGTTTTCGAATTTGCTCCGAAGGTCATAGTTATTGATCAGAATATTCACAAACCCCAATCCGCGTGCCTTTCCTCCCAACGAGCCGCTTCCGATCCTTGCGAGGCTGCTTGTGGGATCAAACGTCTCTTTGGAGAAGTCCGTGATCAAGCCACGCTGGCGCGTCTTTCTATATTCGCTCATTGATTGAATCAGATCCCTGCGGAGCGCGTCCACCGACGGATAGTCCGACACTTTGCGCGGTCGGAGCTGGTAGGCAAGCCAAAACTCCGTTCGCGCCTTTAGCCATCGGGAAAAATGATTGCGTTCCGCGTGGTATCGTACGCTTTCCTCCGGAACGTATCGTAACTGTTCCTCAAGCGACTTGAGATCTGATGCCCGGGCCACTTCGGTCCCATCCTGGGTTCGGAAGATGAAGTCGCCGAAACTGAAATACTGGTACATGAACTGCCGTAATTCGAGGAGAAGCGTGGGGGAATCTTTGAGCGCGAACGAAGCCCCGATTTCCTGCGCGTCGCTCTGATACTCCCTGGTCGTCGATTGCAGGAGAATCGGTATGTCGGTGTACCGCTGCTTGACTTCACGCGCGAACTGGAGTCCGGCGCGCGCCACAGGTTCCCCGCTTCTCGGGAAGTCAATGTCCGAGATGATCCCAAGAATATGGTCATGGTATTTTTGAAACATCTCCCACGCCTCTTCATAGGTCTTGCACAGAAGAATCTTGGGCCGGGCGCGCATGCGGAGGTAACGATGCGAGAGATTGATCCCTTCCTGAATCAGGCGCTGGGATTGGTTGAGAACCTCCGTGTAGATGATCGGAAGGAAGGAAGAATAGTAGCGGACGTTGTCTTCGATCAGAATGATGGATTGGACCCCGACAATCCGGGTGTCGTGTTCCACATTCATCTTGTCTTCGAGATGCTTGATGATTCCGATGATCAGCCGGAAATCACCCTGCCAGATGAAGATGCCGTCAAACATCGACGTATCATGGTACATCAGCAGGTCCTTGAGCTCGCGGTTGTCGTAGGCAAGGAGAATCACCGGGACATGAAGCCCTGTTTCCCGGACGAGCTCCCCAAGCTTCACCGCCGTCATGTCTTCGATGTGAAGCGTGGTGATAATCAGGTCGTAGCGATTCTCCTCGCGGGCCAGAGCGATGGCTTCCTTGCCGCTGGAGACGCGCGTCAGCTCGGGGGAATGACTCAGATGAAGCCCTTGATACTCGTTCCGAATGAGCTCATAGAGCCTTCCGTCTTCTTCGAAGAGGTAAAGATCGTACAGGCTGGAGACCAGCAACACGTCGCGGATGCGACGCCGCATGAGGTTCTGGAACCCCTGGAAACGCGTTCCATAACCGTGTTCCACCCACAAAGGATCGACTGTTTGCTGGGTCACGTCAATCACCTCTTCCCACGAGGATTCTTAAAACCGCGATGGCGGGCGACGAGACCGCCCGGCGTTGCTCTGCCTGGATCAGACCAGTCCCTGATCGATCATGGCATCGGCCACCTTCAGAAAACCGCCAATGTTGGCTCCATTGACATAATTGCCGGGGGTGCCGAACCGTTCCGCCACTTCCACACAGGTCTTGTGAATATTTTTCATGATCATGTGGAGACGATTATCCACCTCTTCCCGCGTCCAGGGCAGCCTCATGCTGTTCTGAGACATCTCGAGCCCCGAAGTTGCGACACCACCCGCATTCGCCGCCTTCCCGGGACCGTACAGAACCTTTGCATCGAGAAAGACCCTGACGCCTTCGAGGGTTGTAGGCATGTTGGCCCCCTCGGAGACCACATAGACTCCGTTCTTCACGAGATTCTGAGCGTCATTTTCATTGACCTCGTTTTGAGTTGCGCTGGGGAAAGCACACTGTGCCTTGTGCAGCCAGAGCGGATTGTGATCAAGCTTCGGGTCGAAAGCGATGTACGTCGCTCTCTTGAATTCTTCGACATACTCCTTCAGGCGGCCGCGCCGGGTGTTCTTCAGTTCCATCACAAAATCAAGCTTCTTCCGGTCGATTCCCTCTTCATCATAAATGTATCCGGTAGAATCGGAGAGTGTCACAACCTTGGCTCCAAGGAGCAGGAGCTTCTCCACCGTGTACTGGGCCACATTTCCGCTTCCCGAGACGAGGCAGGTTTTTCCTTCAAGAGTTTCGCGTCTTGTTGAAAGCATTTCAGCGGCAAAATACACGCTCCCGTATCCGGTGGCTTCAGGACGAATCAACGAACCCCCCCAATTCAGTCCTTTCCCTGTCAAGACCCCGGTAAACTCATTCCGGAGACGCTTATATTGTCCGAACAAATACCCGATTTCTCTCCCTCCGACCCCGATGTCACCGGCGGGAACGTCTGTGTCGGGACCAATGTGACGGAACAGCTCGTTCATAAAACTCTGACAAAATCGCATGATCTCATTGTCGCTTTTCCCTTTTGGATCAAAATCCGAGCCGCCTTTTCCTCCACCCATGGGAAGCGACGTCAGACTGTTTTTGAAGACTTGCTCAAAGGCCAGGAATTTCAGGATTCCGAGGGTGACGGACGGATGGAATCGCAGTCCGCCCTTGTACGGCCCGATCGCGCTGTTCATCTCTATGCGAAATCCGCGGTTGACATGGATGTGTCCCTGGTCGTCCATCCAGGGGATCCGGAACATGATGACCCGCTCCGGCTCCACAATTCGTTCCAAAATACGTTCCGAACGGTATTCCGGGTATCTTTCAAGAACGAGACTGAGCGATTCAACAACTTCCTGTACCGCTTGATGAAATTCAGGTTCACTCGGGTTCTTTGCTTTCACGTGAGCGATAAAATCTGCAACGTAATCTGACATGTGAGATCTCCTTTACGAGGGAAGAGTATTCGAATTAAAGAAAAAAAAATCTCAAACTCCCGGGAATGCAATCTGCGAGGGGGTTGTGGGTCAGGGGAAAATACCTAATTCCAGATACGAGGTTGCGATCTTGTCGATCGAGCTGATAAACGCAGCCGTCCGCAAGTCGATGTTCTTGGTTTTCTTCCAGACTTCATGGATCTCATGGTAAGCAACAATCATGGTGTCTTCTAAACCGGAATTGACCAAGTCCTCTTCATCAGGTCCCTTCACCAGCATTTGCCGTTGCTTGTCGGTGACCGAATGTCCCGTTGACGCTTCGATAATCTCTATGACCTGTCCCATGGACCGTTCCGCAAATCGTCTCCCCATTCGACCCATTCGGACATGCTGCAGATTTTTGAGCCATTCAAAGTACGAGACCGTGACACCTCCCGCATTCAGATACATATCCGGGAGCACCATGATCCCCTTTTTGAGAAGTATTTCCTCCGCATCGGCCGTTGTAGGCCCGTTTGCCCCTTCTCCGACAATCTTTGCTTTGATTCTTGGCGCATTCTCCCCGGTGATCTGGTTTTCCAGCGCCGCGGGAACGAGGATATCGCAATCGAGTTCCAGGGCCTCAAGAGTTTTGGGAATATTGGTCGCCCCGGGGAAATTGAGAATGGAACGGGTCGAATTCCGATGCTTCACAACCTCATCCACGTCGAGACCCTTGGGATTGTGAATCGCGCCCTCATACTCCGCAAGCCCGACGATCACCGCGCCGCCTTCCTGGAGGAACTTTGCCGCGTGATAACCGACATTTCCAAGCCCCTGAACAACCACTCTCTTTCCTTCAAGCCCTTTGGTCAGACCCAGGGCTTTCATGTCTTCGGCCAGGTTGCAAGCCTCCCGGACTCCGAAAGATACACCCCGGCCGGTCGCTTCCTTTCTTCCCCGAATGCCCCCCTGGCTGATCGGCTTCCCCGTGACACATGCCGAGCCGTCAAGGGATTCTGGATTCAGAGCGATGTATGTGTCCACGATCCATGCCATCTCCCGCGCACCGGTCCCATAATCGGGTGCCGGAACATCAATTCCAGGCCCGATAAAATTCTTCTTCACAAGCTCCGCCGTGTACCGCCGGGTGATGCGTTGAAGTTCCTCAACAGTATATTTTTTTGGATTGATTTTGATCCCCCCCTTCGCTCCCCCGAAAGGAACATCCACCACCGCACATTTGTACGTCATCAAGGCGGCAAGCGCCATCACTTCATCTTCGTTGACTTCCTCGCTGTACCGGATTCCACCCTTGGTAGGAAGCTTATGCTGACTGTGTTCCGCCCGCCAGGCAGAAATGACTTCATAGCCGTCTTCCGTTTGAACAGGGAATCGGAAATGATAAACACTGTTACAGGCCTTTATTTGGTCGAGCAAGCCTTGTGGATGTTGCAAGTAGGTGGCGGCCTTGTCGAAATTGGAGCAGACTGTTTCAAAAAAGGTGAGCGGCGATTGTCTGGCTGACATGGAATACTCCTGGGCTGAGGAAGTTCTGCGGCAAATGGAGTATCGAAATATAGAATGTTTTCCCAAACAGAATCAAGAAATAAGCCAGAAATGTGCGCTCAGACAGCCAAAAAAAGAGCCTGATGTTCCTGCTTTCCTTCCAGATTTGAGAAAACGCGAACCTGCCCCTCCCATGAACCGGAATCCCATGGTTGAAGACCTGATCTGCTCGGCGAAAGAAAGGAAAACGGGTTCACCTGACAGGGCTTTGCCACTCAGCGGGGAAACACATGATGATAGAAGAAGGCAAACGTCGCCCCCTCAACCCAGTACAGGAAAATGTAGGAACCGTATGCAAGAAGGATTAACCGGTGCTTCCACCCGGTCTTGTACGTCGGGTCGGCGGAAGCCCTCGTCAATTCCTCTTTCAGCCTTATACCGACGAGGATGCAAGAGAAACCGACTCCAGAAATACAAAGGACCCACATATTCTTACAGAAATGCCAGAAATCCGATGTCCAGAAATATCGCGCGGGAGAGTAAAATTCGTTTCCCCCGATGTACCAGAGATCGAAGCGGTCAAATTTTGTCTCTCCGTTCCTGACCTTTTGCCGAAACTCTTCGTCCCGGTACGACTCGCTCAGAAGTCTCCAGTCTTCTTTGGAGTGAGCCCAAAAGATAGAATTCGACGGGTAGTCTTTTCGTGCCGTTTGCGCGGCGTCAAAAATTCCGAAGAGAATCGTAAAGAGGAAAGGAAAAAAAAAGACTGTATTCTTCATTCGTTCATTTGTTTCTTATCAACTCAGTACTCGATCCCTCCCCTCAGGCGGAATGTCCGGCCGGGCATGGGATAATCGGGGAAAATCTGATACTTCCTGTCAAAAAGGTTCTGAATTTCTGCCTTCAGAGATAGTGAGAAGTTTGGGAACGCAATTCGTGAACCGAAACCCAAACCGGTCAATGCATGCATGGGCAGGGACCCGCTATTGTCTTCGTTTATGTACCGTCGTCCGACGAACGATTGAACAAGCGAACATGTGAACGGATGTATCGAAACGATGACATGGGCATGAACGGTATTCCCGGGAATGAATTGCAGTCTTTTGCCGAACGTGGGATCCGAATCCGAGCTTCTGTGTTGCTTGCGCGCGTCCGTCAGTGTGTAGGAAAGACCCAGGTTGAGGTCTCCCTCCCAAAACGCTCCCGTGTATTTCGCCTCCATGCCGGTTGACCGTGTTTTGCCGATGTTGACCGGCTTGAATGTGAGAAGATCAAAGAGAATTCTGTCTTTCGTGTTGATATCGAAATACGTGAGCTCCAAGGAATGGATGCCTCCGGCAACGACAGTCGAGATCAAGCCCCCATCGAATCCCGTGGACCGTTCGGCCTTCAAGTCAGGATTATTAAATCCAACATAGTACAAATCATTAAAAGACGGGGCACGAAAACTCGAGCCATAACTTCCACGGACGCGAACGTCGGGCTCCCTGACGACCCGCACATTCACTCCAACTTTCGGCATCAATGCGGTTCCAACATCAGAAATATCATCGTACCTCACCATTCCGTACAGCGAGAGTTTGTCCAGCCATTCCCGTTGAAATGTCCACGAAGCTTCCTGGGACACATAGGCGGCACGGTGCAATCTGGTGATGGTTCCGTCAAAATCGTTTCCGTTCAGCCTGCCTGATCCGACTTCTGCCCCGAGATGCGTCCGCCATGACGGGTCAAGAACAACCTGGATCTGCGGATTCACCATCACAAACGTGTTTCGATACGTCACGTCGATGGGAAAGCCCGGGTTGGGATCGAGGTACGTTTGGAAATCATAATGAAACGCAGAGTGCAATTGGAATTCGACAAGGTTCAGGGCTGCGTTCCGATACCCGACGTGCACATTCGCGTTTTCATCATCCTGGCGGGCAAGGTCGCTGGGAAACGAAAGCGATCCGGGTACTCCCCGCTTCACCCTGACAAGTTGGGAGGAGACAACGAGATCGGATTGTGAGCCCAGCGGAAGGTCGCTGTGAAGATAGGCTTGCAGCTTCGCGAAGTCCGAATTTTTTCTCCGGAGAATGACTTCGGACTGGTCAGAAGCAGTATGAACGAATTGATAGTTATCGTTGCCTTCCTCCCCGGCCACGCCGGCAAGCAGTCCAACGGACTCATATCCACCCTCGGCTTCCAGAAGCCAGCGACGATACCCATAGGATCCCCCACCGCCCTCGGCGCGCAGGCGAGTGCCGGGACGAGGCTGGCGAGTGAGGATATTCACGACACCCCCGAGAGCATCGGCTCCGTAGAGAGCGGAACTTCCTCCGCGAACGATTTCAATCCGGTCAATGTCATTGAGAGGAAGGAGGCTCATGTCGACCAGTCCGTTCTGCAGGCTGTTGAAACGGATTCCGTTCAGGAGCACCAGGAGGTGTTGAGGAGCGGTTCCACGCAGAAACACCGTCTTGAGGGCTCCGTTGCCACCGAGGTCCTGAAGGAACACGCCGTTTGCTGTTTTGAGGACGTCGGCCACGGTCGACCCTTGAAGGGCCGGCGAATTCGTAACGTTGATCACTTCAACAGGCGACGGCGAATCCTGCAAAGGAATTTGCGATCGCGTAGCAGTGACAATGACCTCTGGAAACCGGTAGATTGTGGTATCCACGGTTTCCTGAGCCACAGCACCAATGGTAA
>JACPLA010000011.1 GCA_016186715.1 Ignavibacteriales bacterium
TCCGCCCATCTCTGCGACGACACGCTTGAGCCAGATCTGACCCGGCTGAACTTTTGCCGCAAGCTCGTTGATGTGAACGCCCACTTCCTTCGATCCGGTAAACGAGACGAAGCGGGTCTTTGGATGGGCGACCATGGTGTCGCCGACGGATCCGCCCGGGCCGGTGACAAAGTTGATCACGCCGTCTGGCAGTCCCAGTTCACGCATCAGGCTAAAGTAAATCCAACCCGTCAACGGTGAATCGCTGGAGGGTTTCAGCACGACCGTATTTCCCGCGACCACCGCGGCGGAGGTCATGCCGGTCAGAATTGCAAGAGCAAAATTCCAGGGGGGGACAACGACGCCGGCGCCGAGCGGAAGATACACAACCTCATTTCTCTCCTGCGGATGTTTGACGACAGGCTGCCGGCCGGCGAGCCGAAGCATTTCGCGACCGTAGAATTCCAGGAAATCGATCGCCTCTGCCGTATCGGCATCCGCTTCCGGCCACGTTTTCCCTACCTCGTACACCATTACCGCGCTGAACTCATGCTTCCTTTTCCGCATGACCTTCGCAGCCTTGAACAGAAAATCGGCCCTTTTTTTCGGCTCGACCCACCGCCAATGCTCAAACGCGGCGGCCGCCGTTTCAACCGCTCGCGATGCCAGCGAAGGATCGGCCTTCTGGAAGACACCGACGATCTCGTTGTAGTTGGACGGATTGACGGATTTCAGTTTCTCGTTCGTTTGGATTTCCTCGCCTCCGATGACAAGGGGATATTCCTTTCCAAACCTGGACCGGACTTTTGCCAGCGCTTGTTCCATCGCCTTGTGATTGGGGGGTTTGGAAAAATCGGTGAGAGGCTCGTTTCTGAATTGACGTATTGCCATGCTTGCCTCGTGCGTCAAAAAGGAAAGATATTGATGATTCTCATTGGTCAGACGAATAGAAGACCAGCTAACATAGCAGGAATTTTGAAAAAACTCCACCCAACCTTCGGAAGGCTTAACCTTCGGAAGGTTAACAGCCCCAGGCTCATTCGGTGGCCAAAAGAGTCTTGCACCCTTTCGGGTCAGTTCGCTGTGAGCCCGGAGATCACAGCGTCGTGCACCGCAGGGCGAACGCGGAAAATCTTCGTGTTATCCCGCGTTGGATACACCCGGTTTGTCAGAAAGATAACGATCAAGTCTTTTTCAGGATCGCACACGACCGATGTTCCCGTAAAACCGGTATGGAGAAATGTTCTCATCGACGTCAGCGCGCCGGAGAACGAGCGGCCCTCGGATCGCATATCCCATCCGATTCCCCGGCTGCTCGATTGCGACTGACGGGTCGTGAATTTCCGGATCGTCTCTTCGTTCAGATACCGTCGTCCCTTGTATGCCCCCCCATTCATCAGCATCCGGAGGAAGACGGCGAGGTCCGAAGCATTGGAGAAAAGCCCCGCGTGTCCCGACACGCCGCCCAGCGTTGCCGCATTTTCGTCGTGGACTCTTCCCTTCACCGGGGCATTCGTCTTTTGCCAGTGGGTATCCACTTCCGTGGGAACTGCAAGCGGCCGCAACGAATCCGGCGGATTGTACATGGTCTTGCTCATTCCAAGGGGTTTGAAAAACACCGAGTCCACATATCGGTCCAAACCCGTTCCTGAAACCCGCTCAATGATCTTTCCCATCGTAATCAGGCCAAGATCGCTGTACACCGTCGAGTCTCCGGTTCGGTACACCAGCCCTGATGTGTACACCGAATCCACGACACATTGGGGCGTCGAACAAAAATCGTAGAACCTCCTCCAGGCGGGGAGTCCACTGTTGTGAACCAGCAAATTGTACAGCGTAATGTGCTCTTTTCCGTTCGCACCGAACGCGGGAATGTACTTCGTTACCCGGTCATCCAGGCGGATTCTCCCTTCGTCCAGTAGACGCATCACAGCGCTTGTCGTTGCAATGACCTTCGTAACCGAGGCGAGGTCGTACAGCGAGGAATTATCCACCCTCTTTGAATACGGCGTGTAATCATACGAACCGTAGGATTTGTTCAGAGCAATGATTCCCTTCCTTGCAACCAGAAGCTGCGCCCCGGGAAAGGCCGAGTCTTTGATGGCCGACAGGAGGACGCCGTCGACTTTTGCAAGTTTCTCAGGATCGAATCCGGCCTCTTCCGACAATCCGGTTCTCAGTGCGACCTTGGGGTATTCCACTCCGGCGCCGAACGGATAAACACCCGGGATTTCAATAGGCAATTTGCCGGATGCGGGCTCTTCTCCGAAGAGGACCTCCGCCATCGCTTCCTGCACCACAGGCGCCCCGCTATAGCCGCAGACGTACGAATCGACGGCAGGAAAATCCATGACGATGTACGGATTGCCAAATGAGACGACTACCATCGGTTTCCGGAGATCGGCCAGACCGTTCATTATTTTTTTCACGGGCTCGGGCAGGAAACCTGTCATTGCTCCCGACCGCGTGTAGAAATGCATCTGGACGACAACTTGCTCGGCGTCGCGGACTCTTGCCGTCGCAGCTTCGTAATCGAGCGAATCACTGCGGGGATCGAGGACCATGGAGGCTACAGGACCCAGGCGCCGGTGCAGCTCCGAGTGGAACAGTCTGCCGTTCGACGGATCTTCTTCGTCACTGATGATCAGATCGAGCAATCCGTTTCCGTCATTCCGGGTCAGCGGGAGGACCCCCGACTTGTTCCCCAGCACGGTGATCCCTTTCCGGGCGATCTCTTTTGCGAGCAGTCGATGTTCAGCCGAACCGACAACCTTGCCGACTTTGTCAACATCGACGAACCGGTTCGCGTCGAGCCCCAGCCATTGCTTCATCTTGAGCGCTCTTGTGACCGATTGATCGATTCGTTCCTCGGTCAGTTCGCCGCGACGCACCGCCGCGACAATCGCGTCGATGGCCAGATCGGCATCCGGGGGGAGCAGAATCAGGTCCATTCCGGCTTTCAGCGCCAGAACGGGGGATTCTGCAGGATGGTATTTCGTCGAGACCCCTCTCATCGTCATCGCATCTGTGACGACAAGACCCTCGAATCCCATTTCGTCCTTCAGGAGCACGGAAGAGACGGCCGGGGAGACAGTGGCCGGGATGCCCGCCGCGGTGTCGAATGCCGCCGCGGAGATGTGTGAGATCATGACCGAAAGCACTCCCTCATCAAACGCCTTTTGAAACGGGGGGAGCTCGAAGCTTCTGAACCGCTCTTGCGGGAGGGTGATCACCGGCATGCCGAGATGCGTGTCGATGTCGGTGTCGCCGTGACCGGGGAAATGTTTCACCGTAGCGATCACGCCTTCTTCCTGCGTCCCGCGAATGAAGGCGAGGACCATGTCTGTCACAAGCTGAACGTCATCTCCAAAGGCGCGTGTATTGATGACCGGATTGAGGGGATTGTTATTCACGTCGGCCACAGGGGCGTAATTTTGGTGAATTCCGACGGCGCGCGCTTCACGTGCAATCGCCTTTCCCATTTCGTACGCGTACTGTGGATTTCTCGTCGCTCCAACAGCCATCGCCCGGGGAAACGTCGTCGACCTTCTGATGCGCATCCCCGCCCCGTACTCAAAATCTGCGGCAAGCAACAGAGGAACGTCGGCCAGGAGCTGGAGCTTGTTGGCCTGGACCGCGTATTCATACACATCGCCGATGGAGAAGATGAAGCCGCCGAGTTTCCGTTCCGATGTGAGCCGTTCGAGATTTTTCCACGCGGGGGAATCCTCGGGAATGTAGGCTCCTTCCGTCCACACAAAGACAAGCTGGGCGACTTTCTCCTCGAGTGTCAGTCCTTGAAGCGTCTTCACGACCCAATCGGGATCTTTGGCCCCCGAGAACGGTCGCGGAGCGCACGAGAGACCAAGAAACAAAAAGAGGATGATCGGAATGATTTTCCGTCGTGGAAGGTTTCTGAAGAACATGGTCATGTTCATTGGTTCAATGGTGGTTGGTTCAATGGGGGCATAGCGTGGGTTCCATAGTTTTGCCTGAAACCTGGAACCCGAAACTTGGAACCACGACATCTCACTTCTCACATCCTACTCCTGCGTTTCATCCCCGCCCGCGTCCCCTTTCCTCCCAAACTCCGGATCGATCTTCACGAACCTGGCCACCACAAATCCAGGGATCGTTGCAACCATGATCCAGAGAAAGAAGTTCTGATAACCGAGCAAAACCGGTGCAGAGCGCATAGTGCGCGGTCTTGAAAGGACCTTGCGAAACGTAAATCATATAGAGCATGTAAGCGGTGAAGCCGAAGCCGTACCCGAACTGTTCGACGGCGACAGCCACATTGACGCTCAGAAAATCGGTCGGTTGGACGAAAGCCAGGTAGACGTACACGGCATCGGGAACGTTGATAGCCAGAAGCATCCACCAGACCCAGTATTTCAGTCCTTTCTTTGCCGCCGCCACGCCTCCCACAATTCCGCCGGCGGTCAGAGCAATGATCCCGCTGGTGCCATAAACGATGCCGACTTCCGTGGTAGAGAGCGCCAGGCCCCCCGCCTCCCGTGCATCGAGCATAAACGGCTGCGCCAGCTTCACCAATTGCGCCTCGGCAAACCGGTAGAGCAAAAGGAAGGCGAGGATGATCCCGATGTTTTCTTTCTTAAAGAAGGAGACGAACGTCTTCAAGAAATTCCGGATGAAATCGCCCGACTCCCCGCTCGCCGGCCGGTCCGATGTTGGATATGGAAGAACGAATTGATGATACACGAAAAAAGCCAGGAATGATACTCCAAGGATAACAAACGTAACAGTCCATGCCGCTGCAATCGGATTTTCCGTTCGAAGAAGGGGATTTACTTCGAAGTACCCGGCAACGATGACCAACAATCCCTGACCGGTGATCATTGCCACCCGGTAGAACGTGCTTCGGATTCCGACAAAGAACGATTGCTGTTTCTCGCTGAGCGCAAGCATGTAGAATCCATCTGCCGCGATGTCGTGCGTTGCCGAGCTGAAGGCCATCAACCAGAAGAAGGCGAGTGTGTACTGGAAAAACGCGGGAAGCGGGAGCACAAACGCGACCCCGGCCAGAGAGGCTCCAACGATCAGCTGCATACCGACGATCCAGAAACGCTTAGTTCTGAGAATATCGACCATCGGGCTCCAGAGCGGTTTGATGACCCAGGGAAGATAAAGCCAGCTTGTATAGAGGGCGATGTCGGTATTGGAAATCCCGAGACGCTTGTACATGATGACGGAAACCGTCATGACCACGACATAGGGAATGCCTTGTGCGAGATAGAGCGTCGGGATCCAGGCCCAGGGGTTACGCGAGGTTGGCTTGGCTCGTGGCATGGAAGAGGCTGTGTGGTGAACAGTAGTAAAACGTGAAATGTGATGGTTCGACGGGCTCACCATCACCCTGAGTCTTTCGACCCTGAGCGAAGCCGAAGGGTCGAAGGGTGAAATGTAAAATGTTTGGACGAGGTTTTTCTTTTTTCCTAATAAAGCTTCATCAGCTTAGCGCCGCGGAAGTAGTGCTGCACAATTTCCTCCGCGCTCTTCCCCTTCACTGCCATCACGGCAGCGCCGATCTGACACAGTCCGACCCCGTGGCCCCATCCCGCGCCTTCAAGAATCCATCGTGCCGGCGCCTTTCCCTTCTTCCCTTCCCCCCGAGTCACAAATGCAGAACTATAAAGATGCGACGGAGAGAGCCATTTGCGAATTTCCAGCTCCTTGCCCACTGTGACGGTGTTCTTTGAACCGACAATCTTCAGACTGACGATCCGTCCCGACGGTCCTCTCCCGAGCGGAGCCAAATCCAGGATCGAACCGAAATCGATTCCCGATTTCGCCCGAAGCAATTCGGCGATCTCTTCTTGCGAATATTCCACTTTCCACCGGAAAAAATCCGCAGTCTCCTGATCGAAGGAGGGGAGAACCTGTTTCAGAATCTTTCCGTCCCTGGTATTACAGTAAACATCCGGAGAGCCGAGAATCCACCGCGCCGCCTCTTCCTCGCTTGCCGGAACCGGATGTTCAGTCTCAGAATCTGAAACGCTCTGAAGATACGGCACCGAAATTTCCTCCCACGCGTTTCCAAACAATTCCGTCCTTCCCCCGCATGCCTTGGAAAAACGGGCATCGCAGATCTCTCCTGCGTGGACGAGAAAAATCCCTCGCGTCGCTTCGACAGCTTCGTCAGCCGCGGACGAAATGATTTTCAAAATTCCCTGATAGCGTTGACAATGGTCGTCGGCGCAGACATCAAAAAGAGCGTGGTCCTCGCGGTCGTACCAGCGGATGATCTCGCCCACGGTTTGTAAACCGCGCTGCGAGGCCCCAAGGTTCTTCATTTTCTTTTGACGGTCCAGCATCGCGACGAGCCAGCTCCGGGAAGTTATGGCGTGGGCTTTGAGAAGTTCCGCAGGCGACTCGGCGCTCATCTCCGAGGCAATCACGCTTTTGAGATACTCCTCCACTCCAATTTCATTGATGATCGTGATGCCCCGGGAATCTGAAACCAGTCTCAGATTTCCCCGGAATGTTTGTTTCTCCTTCCGCTCCCAATGGAACTGAATTCCGATCGTCACGTCATGCAGCACGAAACCTGAACTTCCCGCAGTTTCTGCAAAAATCGTGTTCCCTTCGATCCTTTTACCGCCCGCCTCTCCCTGCATCGCTCCGTTACGCAAATCGACAGCCAGCTTCCCCGACACCTTTGCTCCATTCACCTCGAACTCCCCCATCAGCTCGCCATGTACGCCGTTCTGCCCCTCCATGATACCGACATGAATATTCGGTTCCGAGGAGATCACGCGAATGCCTTGAAGATCCGGTCGGATTGGTCCTCCGACAGTGAGACTTCATGAAAAATGCCCTCAATCGTCGGCCCGTCGAGACGTTGGAAGTCCCGTTCCAGAGGAGTGATCATCAGTCCTCCGATATCCACCGCTGCCGGGCTGACCAGGATCCTCTTATCATTTTCAAGGAAAAAGGCCTCAGGGCGATGCTTGCTCCGTGGAAACATGATGAGGCGCCACAGGTTTTCCCGATACGAGGCGAGAATATTCATCAGCGGTTCCTCCGTGCCCGGGAAAACCGATTTCATCGCGTCAATCAACCGGCGAAGCGCCGACTCAATTGACTCTATCCGATTTCCTTCCAGCACAAACGCCTCACGTCCATAATCCGCCAGCGAAAAGACTTGAACTTCTTCGTGGACTGCCCGATTCCTCCTCCGATTCGCATCGAGCGCGTCACTCTCCACCGGAATGGCGCCCGAAGGGCTTGCCTGGAAGTGGAGATGATCGGGAGCCGACGCCCCGCATTGGGGGCCGTTGTAAAAGACCGTAAAGTCGGGACCCATCTCCTTGGCAAGAATCAGAAAATCCCGGACGTTTTCTTCGATGGCTTGCGGCCTGTGGAGAATGTGGGAAATTGTGTAATGACCATGGAAGATCGGTGCGGGGTTGCAAAGGATCAGAAACTTGTTGCGGACAAGAATTCCCTCTTGCTCGGAAGGAAGGTGCTCAACACAGAGGAAGCAGCGGCGCTCTCTGATCGACTTTGGGTCCACCTTTGCGCTCGTGCTGACCATGCGGCCGGGGTTGAACTGAAGCAAGACGGTGAAGCCGTCACACTGAATCTCTTTGACCTGAACTTGCGCAAGCGAGGCGTAGCCGTCGGCCAGCTGCGTCCACGAGTCTTTTTGTCTCCTGAGGAGTTCATTTGCTTGAAGAGCAAGCAAGGCATGAGGATCGTTTGGAACGAATCGCGGGGGAAGTTTCGTCACGGGGACGTTCACGGCTGAAGGACTGTCGGTTCGTACTGAGAGCGTTTGTTCAGGGCCTGCCGGGCGAGCATCTCCACGGTGCGAATCTTGTCCTTGTAGGCGTCGTTCCGATTCATTTTTTCGATCGGAAGCGCGGCATCGGTGTTCCCTTCCCAGCGCCGGCACAGGTACACCGGTTCATAAATGCGTCCGATCTGGTATTCACGTGACAACCTGAGGGCGATGGCATAATCCTCGCCGTAGGAAACGTTCGGCAGCGGATGCTTCCGGACGAGGGGAGTGTAGAATGCCCGGGGCGCGCCAAGGCCGTTAATTCTCAAGGCGTTGTTCCGCCCGTTGTCCCGAGTCCATTCTTTGTGATCGATCAGGCCGGGCGGGATTTCCTGCAAATCCATGTTCACGAGCTTGTACGATCCGATCACCATGGCGTAGTCGCCGCTTCGAAAGACATCGACAATGTTCTGCAGGGTATGATCGCCGCTGTAAAGGTCGTCGGAATCCAGCTGAGCCGCGAACCGGCCGCAATGGGGCGATTGTACCGCCTCATTCCAGCATCCGCCGATTTCAAGGTCCTTGCGCGAAGGAATCACGTGCATCACGCGGGACTCCTTGAGAGCCAGTTCGGCGAGGATCTTTGAAGTTCTGTCGGTAGAGTAGTTATCGACGACGATAACGTTGAACGGGAAATCCGTTTTCTGCCGGAGGACGCTGTGCACCGCGTCCGCCACGGTCCGTTCTCTGTTCCGCACAGGAATCACAACGCTCGCCTCGACCGGGAACGATTCGTTCGTTTTGGGTACGGACTTGAATTGCGGCGCAAGATAGGCGCCGACGTTCTTCAGATACTTTGTCGCAACAGCTTCCATTTCCTTCTGCGCTGTTTGGTGACGCGGATCAACATAATCAAACTGCTTTTCGCCGCTCTTCCTCACGTCGGATTCGGCTCTGCTGTAGAGAAACTCCTGAATGTGAAAGAGCGCGTGGTCGACTGACACTTTCAGCCTCAAATCGTACAATCCCGCTCTTTCCACCTTTGCAATCGGTCCAAACGATTTTTCCGCTCTTCGAACGGCGTTGTTGGAAAACAACTGCAGAATACCAAAATCGAAGTTATCGCGGATGCTGCCAAACCGGTAATCGATCACCGGATGATCCGTTCGATCACCCTGTTTGATCTCGGAAAAATCGGAATAAACCATCCCCGCCCCGGTTTCACGCTGGACGATAAGAAATCGCTCCAGGGCCGAAGGGCCCAAGATGACTTCCTGCGTTTGTGTGACGAACAGAACACACTCTGTGTTCGTTTGCCCGATCACTTGTTGCACCGTTTCTCCGGAGGTAAAGGAGGCCGTTTTGATTCCTTTCCTCTTCCGGTTTCCGCCATTGTATCCGCCGTCGTGAACGACAAGGATTTGTTCAACAAGGGAAGACGAATCGAACTGAGCAGCCGTCCGCTCGAACGATTCTTGAGAGCCGAAAGGAATGACAACGGTCAAAGGGTTCACGGCACTACGCTTTTTGTTTCATCTGTTCAAGGGCCATCAAAACCGCTCCATGGGCGGGCGCCGACTGTGGTTTGATCACCGAGACCTGCGGCAGGGAGTATTCGATCTTGTGTTTGACAACGCGGGAAAAAATATTTTCACTCGTGAGGATACTCCCAATGAAGGCGAGGGGAATCTTTTTCCTTGTGCCGCGGGCCGCTTCTTCGATCTTAAAAGTCAGCGAGCGGACGTGTTCCGAAAGCTCGAAGGCGGCGCGGTTGAGGATGCGCTCGCATTCCTTATCTTGTTTTGCCGCCGCTTCGATCACAAGCGGTGCAAGGGATGCGATGTCAAAATTATTCCTATAGACGGCAGTAATAATCTGCTCCTGGTTTGAGAGCCCGAACTTTTCGGCAACAAGTTTGGTCAGAAGCGTCTTTCCGCCGCGGCCGTCTAGTTCCTTCGAGACAATGTTGAGTCCGTCTTTGCCGATGGAATAACCGCTTCCCTCATCGCCGACCAGCCTTCCCCATCCGCCGACGCGGAGAATGGCACCTCCCGGAGCTTTCCCGAACGCAATCGATCCCGTCCCGGCAATCAGAATGATGCCGCTGCCTCCCTTGAATGCGCCCTCCAGAGCAATGCGCGCATCGCTTTCCACGGTGACCAGGTCGAAATCTGTTCCAAACCCCCGTGTATGGTTGTGAAACGCCTGCTGCATTCGCTCCCGATCGGATTCCCGGCCGGCGCCGGTGAGTCCGGCCACAACGGACTTCACGTCAGAGAGGGCACACCCGGCTTTTCCACAGCATCCCTGGATGACCGAAAAGAGTACCTGAGCCGCCTGGTCCACGCCAATCAGCTGGAAATTGGACGGACCGCCTGTATCTTCGGCAAGGATTGTGCCGTTCGGATCGGCAAGCATCGCCGCGGTCTTTGTGCCGCCTCCGTCGATGCCCACCACGTAGGAATTCTTTCTCATGAGGGAAAAGTATGATAGAAATTAAAGCAGGGAAAAGCAATATGGAGTGGGGAGTCGGGAGTAAGAAGTATGGAGTAAGGAGTATGGAGTAAGGAGTATGACAAGGTTGAAGGGCACATGCGGCAGTCTCAGGATGCTTAAAGCGCGCAAGTTTTTTTGCCGAGGAATTCTCCGAAATCTTCTTTATCCTTTTTCATATTCGTTCAACTTCAAGTCTTCAATCATGAAAACGATTTTCTTTTCTGTTTCGATCGCATTGTTTCTCCAACTTACTTTTTCGCAGGAATTCGAGATCACAGCCGATACGATGGACGGAAAGCTGATGTACGAATCGTGGTGCGGACGTTGCCATGGTGACGACGGACGCGGGGTTGTCGAGGGGATTCAACTCGATGCGCCGGTTCCGGATTTCACCGATTGCAGTTTCAACTCCCGAGAACCGCGTAAGGATTGGATGGCTGTGATCATGGACGGCGGACCGGCCCGCGGGCTCGCAATGACAATGCCCTCGTGGCGGGAATCTATCTCGGACGAGCAAGCCGGGGTGATCATCAGCCATATCAAAACCTTTTGTTCCGAGACCGGATGGCCGCCGGGCGAGCTCAACTTCCGGCGCGCCCAGGTGACGCTGAAGGCGTTCCCCGAAAACGAAGCTCTCATGATCCCCTCTTATACCTCAACGCAAACGGCCAGTGCGGTCACGAGGTTCGTGTATGAGAGCCGCGTCGGATCCTCCGGACAATGGGAAATAGCCTTGCCGCTGATTTCGCGGTTCGGATCGTCCCCTGCCGGAGGGGTTGGCGACATCGAAGTGGCCGGAAAGTACGTCATCTTCCACGATCTCTCTGCAATGTCGATTCTGAGCGCGGGGTTGGAAGTAGGATTTCCAACGGGAAGAAGGTCGGACGGCTTCGGAAGCGGATCGGTGAAGCTGGCACCGTTTGTGGCTGCAGCCAAGGGATTCGGAGAAGCGTTTGTCCAGTCCAGCGTCAAGTTCGAACGGCGGCTCAAAACCGGCGCAAGCGAGCTTTTCTATACTATCGCTTTGACGCTCCCTTTGACAGACGAAAAGAAGGGGTTGTTCCCCACGATTGAGGTGAACGGGATAAGCGCGAATGGAAATTCTGGCAACACGATATTGATTACCCCGCAGCTCTACATCGGGCTTGTGCAGCGGGGACATATCGCTCTTTCCCTGGGGACGCAGATTCCGGTGGCAGGAACAAAGCCTTTTGACTACAGGCTTGTGGGCTTCCTTCTCTGGGAGTATGCCGACGGCGGGCTCTGGTGGTAATGTCGGCCCG
>JACPLA010000020.1 GCA_016186715.1 Ignavibacteriales bacterium
TTGCGATTTCATTACGCCAATTCTGGATAAGACGCTTCCAGCCATCCACAACTTCGGCAAGAGAGCGCTGAGTTGCTTCGATTTCGATCTCTGCTTCAGTATGAACATTCTCCGGCTTCATTCTCTCTTCGAAGTCATCTATGAATTCTTGGAGAATGATTCGTTTGTACTGGAAGAATCCAAGCTGGGAAAGTGCTTCGAGCTTGTCGAGGATTGGATCATCTGGCCTCTCTTCATTTTCGATGAGATAGCTTAGAGTTTGATCGCAACCATCGCAGATCGGTGTATTAAGGACTCGACTCCAGAAATATTCGGACTCTGGATCTGGGATATCACAGAGTGGGCAAACATAATTTGGTGGCACTTCGACAAGCGGTCTCATGGTTCGACTGCCAGCTAACTATGATTATATGTAGAAGGGGGACTTAATGTTAAAATCGGAATATTAGTCGGAGCCCCCTTGTGGGTTTGAAGCTAATTTCTGAATTGTACCTTTCAGAATCAAGAGCCTCTCAAATGAGCGCGAAGTGTCCGATTTCTCTCCCCCGCTGCTTCGAAATCATTATACGCATCTCTGTCCCCGATCATGCGCTCGGCTTATTTCCGGAGCTGCTCTGAGATCCACATCAGGTATCTCTGAAGCTTTGCGAGCAGGCTCAAATACACAGTATGCCATTCCTGCGGATTCCCAGGAGCCGGCTTGCCGAGAAATTCCTGAAACAGCTTTGAAACAACTCCCCCGCGATTCTGCTTCCCTTCGTCGGAATTCCCGCCTCCGGAGTAGAAACGGCACAGAACGTGTGCGTCCGAGCGGATTTTTGTCTCCGCAACGTTCTTGAAGAACGGGCCCTCGGCGTTGTCTCCCCCCGACATGGCGTACAGAAGAAGATCCCACTGCTCAATCAGTCCCCGGAATTCCTTCTCGGAAAGGCAGGGCGTTATGGGGAGGCTCGCCAAAGCCTGTTCCGTGGAGTATGTGTGGTGAAATAACAACTCCCCACCCGCGTACTGGGAAAGCAAATTCACGTCGGTTCTCATCCCCAACGCCTTGTGAACGGAGAAATATGTTTCCCTCTCATAGTTTCTGGCTCCCGTTTCCGGCTTTGCGCCTTCTTTCTTCGCTATCAATTTCATCTGGACGGCGAATTCTGCGTCCTGCTTGAGCGCGCTTTCTTCCTCTTTTTTGATAACCGTGGCGGCGGCTTCGGGAGTCGGCGACAACAGCATCGCCTTCTTGTCCCAATCCAGCGCGTCGAATTCCCTGGCCGGTTGGGCAAAGTTCACGGTCGGATCAGCCTGGGCCTTGAGAAGCATCATGAATCGTGTGAGCAGCCGGTCTTTGTACAGGGATTGAAGATGATTCATGTCCGCGAGCACGTACAGGTCCTCTTCAACACAGGAGAACACCGTATTCAGAAGACGCACAATCTGGTGCTCACCCACCTTCCGGTCATCGATGGGCCGCATGGTATGATCCACGCCTGCCATGACGGTGTCGAAGAGAATCGCTTTCTTCCGGCGTCCGCGGAACGAGTGGGGCGTTCCCACTTCTATGGTTCCGATTCCCTCGATCCGAAGCTGCTGTTTGATATATAAACCCGGACCTGCAAACGGGACAACGATGCCAAGATCTTTGGCGCTCCTCCCGGGCTCCATCAACGCATGTTTCATCAGTTCGAGGAGTTTCTTCGCATGAAGCTCGTTGTGCGGAATGATTTTCTTTCTGCCCACATACTGTTTTGCCTGGGAGCGCAGAGAACTCGTGTCGATGAAGAAAATTCTTCCTTTTGCTTTCGGGGATGCGAACACAGTGATCTTGTCATCAAAGATCACGGAACCCAGGAACAGGGAAAGTTTCGGAGTTGACGCGAAGTGGGAGGAAAGAAGAATGCACCACTGCGGGTTCTTTTCGGTGAACTCAAACAGATGCGGGAGCTGCTCCGTTCCGGCGACGTGGAGGAAGATATCCCGCTGCAACCACTGCAACGCATCCGGAGTGCCCAGCATCGATTCCGGGCCGAGTTGGTACGGGTCGCCCGACACAACCATCTTATCCTTTGCCATGGTTCCGAGAGCGATGAGGAAGGGCAAGGGGATGCTCTCGGCATCGTCCACCATGACGAGATCGAACTGCTTTCCCCTGAGTTTAGGATCGGAGAGGGCGTTGGAGAGAGTTGTGCCGATGAACAGGTATGGCTCGAGCAGCTCGCGTTCGTCGATCCCGGTGTACTGCTCCACGGCTTCTTCCACTTTTTGAACACCGCCCAGCTCTTCGATTTGCTTGACAGCCAGGTTGAATTGCTGTTGTTCTTCTCCACTGATCGGGGCATGGGCCTCGATACGGAGGGATTCCTGGGTCAGGGCCGTGAGGGCCGATTGCAGCCGCTTGATCGCCTGTGTTTTTTCTTCAAGTTTCTTCTGGGCGAGGGCAAGGTCGTCTTTTCCAAACCCCTTCTTGAGTCTGTCCATCATGGACGCGCTCTGGATGCGCTGGACGGTTTCCCGGAGAGGGCCCATTTCAGCGGTCATCTGCTCGACCTGTTTTTTCCGATCCGAGAGGCGCTCTCGCATTTCCGATTGCTTTGCGGCGTAATCCTCGTGGAGGATCTGCTTGATTCTGATCTTCCGGTACGTGGCGAGCAGGTTCACCCTCTCCTGGAAGGATTTCCGTTTTTCCGATTTCAGGTTCTCTACCCGCTGCTCGAACGAGATCGTGCCGAGTTTCTCGAAGTTCTCGACGGCCGGAAGCCCGACGCTGCAGGTTGACGAAGAGAATTCTCTTTTTTGCCTTGACGTAGTTGGCGGCAATGTGTCCCAGCAGATAGGTTTTGCCGGAGAGGATCGGTCCCCATACAAAGGTCACACGATTTCGGAAGATTTTCCTCAACGCTTCTTGTTGTTCAGGGGGAGTGTCGGGGACGGTCCCGGGATCAAAACTGACCGCATGCAGATTACCGGCGGATGCCGGATCGAGGAGAACCGAGGCAGCCGAAGACGTTCCGTTGAATACAGCCAACAGGTCGATCACGGGCCTGATCTGAGGCGCAAAGTCCCACGTGCAGCGGGTTTCGGGGATCACATGACCGAAATCAACAGGAAGAGCTGCCGTCAGGAACTGGTTTTCAACCGCAACAACGGAACCCTTGACAGAAATCGGATCTTTCGACCCGAAGGAAAACTGCGCCGTTGATACTGCCCGAAAGGCGAGGTGGTCCGGTATTTCGAACCGGTAGTAGAACTGTCCTGCGAATGTTCCGATCCGCTCGCCGGAGCAAAGCAGCACATCACGTTTCGATTCGGAGAGGACCTTGAGTTCCTCTTCGAGGACGCGGGCGAGCGTGGGTGGGAGGGAGGCGGGATCCTGATTCGGTGACTGCGCCATGGCATATGGAGGGTGTGCTCCTCGGGTAAACTACGAGAAAAGATGTTAAAAGCAAGAAAGCAGACTCCGAACTGAGAATTTGTATTCGCAATCTTTTCTTCCCTCGTACCCTTAATACAAAAAAAAAGCGTCCGCGGAAGGACGCTTCGGTAAAGAGATCGGACAACAAAAGTGGTCCTACGGCCTATCGGGCAATTCCTCGAACGCATCGCCGAAGAGATCGTCCGCGACCGTCGAAGAATCGAAGAAACCCTCGAACTCGGTTCCCGCCAGCGCACGCCGCCGGAAGAGGACCAGCACCGCCGACAAAGTGAGACCGAGTACCAAACCAAGCATCAAATATTTTTTCATAGATCCCCTGAACAAGAAAAAATTTCCGAATCGGTGAAACCGCGCAGAAGAAAGATACTGAAAAAGGGGAACGCCTTCAACGTGAATCACTTCCTCCGGAAGAATTGTTGGGACGAACGGAGGGACGAACAGCATCAATGGAGGAGGAAGCCGGCCGCGGTGAAGAGCAAAAGAGCTCCCGCTCCGGCCAGAAAGGCATAGGGAAGTTGCGTCCTGACGTGGTCGATATGGTCACTGGCGGCTGCCATGGAGGAGACGAGCGTGGTGTCGGAGATGGGGGAGCTGTGGTCGCCGAAGACGCCTCCACTCAGAACCGCGGCAACCGCAAGAGGCAGGTTTGCTTCCATAAGCACGGCGGTGGGCACGGCAATCGGGATCATAATGGCAAAAGTACCCCAGCTCGTTCCCGTTGAAAAGGCGATGAACGAAGCGCTCAGGAAGATCACCGGAGCCACGAGAGACGGGCTCAGCAGGTCTTTCGACAGGGAGGCGACGTACAAACCCGTGCCCAGTTCCTTGGTCGTATCCCCGATGGCGAAGGCAAAGTTCATCAAAATGGCCAGCGGGATCAGTCCCCCCATGCCCCGGATTGTCAAATCGACGACTTCCCGAACCGTGAGGAGACGTTGAGCAAGAGAAAGAAGCCCCGCGGCCAAAATGGCAGTGAGCACGGACCAAAGAACGGAAGTGGATCCTGAGCCGGCGGTGATATCGCCTTTTCCGGTAATGAGCAGACTGACGGGCATCATGATGATCATGGCCAGGACGGGGAGAATCATATTCACGGCACGGAAAGAAACGCCTTCTTTCGGTTCAAGGGACGTCACTTCGTTGGAGACCAAAGGAACGGCCCCGTCGGCGATGGTCTTTCCGGTTTCTGCGGCCCTGAACTCCGCCTTTTTCATCGGCCCGAAATCCCGGAAGCTAAATGCGACAAAACCCACGAGCGCTGCGGCAAGGAGAGCATAGAAATTCAGGGGAATGGTCTGGAAGAATATCCCGATCGAGTTTTCCACTCCCTCACGATCGAGGAGCCCGATGACATAGGCTCCCCACGCATTCAGAGGGATAAGGACACAGATGGGCGCAGAGGTGGAGTCGCAGATATAAGCAAGTTTTTCGCGCGAGATTCTGAAACGTTCAAACAAAGGGCGGGCAATAGCTCCGGTCACGAGGCAGGTAATGCTGGACTCGATGAAAATCGACATTCCGACCACCCAGGCGAGAATCGAGGCGCCCCTTCTGGTTTTGACGAGGTTTTTCCGCTGAATCCATTCCACGAATCCATGGACACCCCCGTTGCGCTGTGTCAGGGTAATCAGGGATCCGATGAGTGCGGAGAAAATGATGACGCGGGTGTTCCCCGCATCCTTGAAAACGTCGATGCAGGCCTGGATGGCTGAAGTGAGCCCGACGAAGAAATCTCCCGTGAGGATGACCCAACCCGTCCAGATTCCCAGAAAAAGCGAAACGAAGACCTGCCTTGTCCAGATTGCAAGGATGATCGCAAGCACCGGTGGAACGATGGAAAGCCATCCGTACATGGGAGAGGGGTTTAGAAGATTCAAAGAGAAGGGGACAGAATACTGGATTTTGGAGTAAGGTGCAAAGGGTAAAAAGGCCGGCTCACTGCGAAAGCTGGAATTTGATCGGAATGGAGATCCGGACTTTCATCGGCTTTCCCCGCTGCAAACCGGGGATGAATTTTGCCTTTCGTACGGCGGCAAGCGCCGCTTCGTCGCATCCCGCACCGATCCCCCGCTGGACTTCAGCCTTCGTCACCTCCCCCTTTTCGTTGACGAACGCCACCACGTAGACGACTCCCTGAACCTCCGCCCGGCGGGCGATTTCCGGATAGACGACATTCCGCAGAATGCTTTCGAGTCCGCCGATCGGTCTTGGCATTTCTTCTACGACAACGAAATACACGTCTTCCCCCTCATCCGCTTGAGATGGCGGGGGTACATCTTCAAAGAGGTTGATTTCCGAGCTGGCGAGATTGATGTCGTCAAGCGCTTCGTCAGACGGCGCCTCGATCGGAATCGGGGGTCGTGGAGGCGGGGGAGGACGGTTCTCCTGGCGCGTCTGCTGGATGTCCTCGAACCTCACGAACTCCTGCTGCATCCGCATGTGCGCGGGAATTCGTTCGAAGGCGGGGAAGAAACGGAAAAGAAGGATAATGACAACCAACGAAGCCCCCAGGGAGGCTTCAAAGACGACGGGCCTCGGGGCGCCGAGATCGAAGGCCGGATCCCGGCCCGTCTTCGGCGGCAACCCGGCAGGACGCCTCATCCTGCTCAGGAATTCATATCGGATCTTACCAAGTAGCATAGATGCCGTCTCAAGAATTACGTCTGAGCGTGACCAAAAGTTGCTCCGCTATTGTTCGATCCATGAAGGGCGGTTCCTCCTGAAATCCGGCGCAATGACAGCGTTCGGATACGGCATAGGAGACGCCGGAAGCCACCGGGAGTCGTCAAACGCCTCTTCAGTCCACCCTTCGGAAACCTTGTCGGAAACTTTTATTAACGAGTCCAGGACAATTGTCTCGTATGAGCCGGAAGGGTCGGCCCGGTATCCGAGAATGTTGATCCCGGCAGATCCGAAGGTGTTGTAGTTTGCACCTTCAACGGCGATGACGTTCCGTCCGGGTCGGAGATGGGGGGTCAGATCCCATCGCTTCGTCCGGTGGCTCTCGACGAGGAGCGAAAGCGAGAAACGGGCGTACAGTTCGCCAAGTTCGGATCCGTTGACGAAGACCTTCGCATAGGTATCTGCCATCACTTGAATTCCGGCGGGGGGCTCCTGCCTATTATGATCCAACACGATTCTGAAGAAGGCGCGCGGCACCTGAGTTGCACTGGTGTCCCGGTTGCGCGGATTGGCGGAAGGATGGTACATCCATTTCGAGGGAATCGTGGGATCTGACTGCTCCGGCTGCTGCATGATCTCTTCCCAGTATGATGCCTGCCGGTCGTACCGTTTCATCAGCAAGTCAAGATTATCGGGCCGGTTCGTCGCCAGCCAGAGCGTTCTGAACTCCCGTTGAACGTTTCGCAGGTTCTCTCCCGTCTGCGTTGCTGCGGGAGTGACAAGGGCCTGCAGCGAATCGGGATTCAACCGAAGCGTGGAATCCCGCTGCCATTGTTTGATCAGCTCTCCCGTCCGAAGTTTTTCCGCAAACCAGAGATTAAGATTCGTGATGAAACGGAGATACGGAAAATGATCCTTGTTTCGAAGAGCCGTCGCGGAAGCCTCGTCGATCAGACTTTGTACAAACGGCATGGTGGATTCGATGCTTTGAACGCGCCAGAGGTGGTTCATTCCGCTTTGCCTGAGCGGAAGAAGAGGATGGCGCCACAGATCATGCCAGTGCATTTGGTTGAAGGGATTGGAGAGGATTGCGTAGATGGTCTGACCGAGGCGGCCCGCTTCTTCGTTGCCAAAAAACTGCCGGAAAAATTTTGTATCGAACGCTACCGGATCGGCTTTCTCCGGCTGCCACGCGCATTCGGCCGTCCAGGCAAATCCGTAGTAGTTTAACTCGCGCAGTGCCTCGCCACCAAAGTCGTTCCAGTTTGATGTAAGGACACCGAGAGAGCCGTTTCGATACCCATCACGGGTCAGATTGCGGATGTTCAGAACCGTGTTGAGGTAGTTCGGAAAGGGACCCGTGAAGTTCCACACGGCCGGCGAGACAACAAAGGGGAATCCGGCGTTTCGGAACACTTCGGGACTGGGATATTGCTGCCCCGCCCAGTACTGCCAATCGACGATGATGACGTCCTTGGGGATCTTCTCGAGAATATCCGGATTATTGAGAATGATATCACCATACATCAGCGGTTTCTTGTTGTATTTCTTGAGGATGGCAAACAAGCGCTTGTAGTGCTCTGCGTGCACTGTAGCGATGTCGCTTGCGGCAACCCGTTCCTTGTTTGCGCCGAGCCCCACGTCCCAGGATTCGTCGGCGGCCATGTTAAAAAAGGGGGAACTGAAGGCGGCGGCCAGTTCTCCGATCATCTCATCCAGAAGGGCGTAGACGCGTTCATCGGAAACGTTCAGCGTATGCGCGCCCGGGAATTCGCCGTACCCGACGTACTCGGGCATGAGGAGGATGTTTTCCCAATGGCCCAGGGTTTCAAAGATCGGAATCAACTCCACGTGGTATTGTTTTGCATACGCATCGAGCTCCCGCACTTCCGCAGAGGATAACGCGCCGCGACCCTTGCCGATGAGCGAATGATTCTTGAAAACAAAAATATCCTCGATGTAGGGAGAGTAGATGTTCAGTTTGTAGCGGGCGAGGAAGCGAATGATCTTCTTGAAGTTTTCCAGCGTGGAAACCTGTCCGCGGCTGAGGTCGTCGGTGATTCCACGCATCTTTTGAAGAGGCCAGTCATGAATTGAAACGCGCGGAACCTGCACGACCTTCTTGTCTCGGTACACGAGCTGAAGAAGGGTTTGCACCGCGTAGAACCGGCCGCGGGGAGATTCTGCCGCGATCAGAATTCCGTCGCTTCCGACATCCAGAACGTATCCCTCATCCTTCATTTCTGGGGTGAGCCGGCATGAACGGGCTTTCAGAAGATCGCGCGCCCACTTGCTGCCCGCCGTTCCGATCAGAATGAAATTCGACGGCCTCTTTCGCAGAGATCCCTCGGTAACGATTTTTAGCGGTGGTGCGCCCTGCTCGACGAGGGCTTCGTTCAGTTGATCGGCCGCGAGGCGGTCATCCTTCCCGGCCCCGTCGGCCAGAACGAGAAGAGTCTGGGAACTGATTCTGAATGTCCCCGGCGAGC
>JACPLA010000048.1 GCA_016186715.1 Ignavibacteriales bacterium
ATGTTGAATGATGAACGACCGATCTCTCTCTCCCATTTCGTAAAGGGGGATTCAGGGGTTTGATTTTCACAAACGAGAGGAAAACCTCGAAGGAGAGCATGCACCAACCTTTCTTTTCATCGGGAGTCTAACGGGGTATGAGAAAAATGAGGGTGAATCCTATGAAGACGAGGATTTCGATGATCTTCGTTATTTCAGCCGGGCTGACCGCCGTCCAAGCACAACCTCAGACGCCGAGACCTGTCGTTCACGCGTATCATATCACAGAACAGATTACCGTGGACGGAATTCTCTCAGAATCTGCCTGGCAAGGGCCCGGATTTTCAGATTTCATTCAGCGGGATCCAAATCAGGGAGAACAACCCTCGGAACGAACCGAGGTATGGGTTGCCTATGACGATGCGGCGATCTATGTGGCCGCACGTTTGTACGACGCTTCCCCCGATTCCATCATGCAGCTTCTCGGACGGCGGGATGCGTATATCACTGCCGACTGGTTCAACCTCTATCTGGATCCATACCACGATCGAAGGACGGGTTATTTCTTTGCGCTGAGCGCTTCAGGAACAATGTATGACGGAACTCTCTTGAACGACGATTGGACCGACGACTCCTGGGACGGCGTTTGGGAAGGAAAGACGAGTGTCGACGAGCTGGGGTGGGCCCTTGAAATGCGGATTCCCTTTACACAGCTTCGATTTCATCAAAAAGACGAATATGTTTGGGGAGTGAATTTCAAGCGTACTATCGGACGCAAGAACGAATTTGACTATATGGTCTACACGCCGAGAGACGAAAGCGGTTTTGTCTCCAGGTTTGCAGACCTTGTCGGAATCCGGGGAGTCGTCCCTCTACGGCAAATCGAGGTCCTTCCATATGTCAACGCGCGGGCCGAGTATTCAAACGAGCCGGTCGGAAATCCCTTTCACAATGGGTCACGGTACCTGCCGGGAGTCGGAGCCGATTTCAAAGTCGGTCTCACCAGCAACCTGACCCTTGATGCCACCGTGAATCCGGACTTCGGCCAGGTGGAGGTTGATCCCGCTGTTGTCAACCTCAGCGACGTTGAGACCTACTTCCAGGAAAAAAGGCCGTTCTTCATCGAGGGAGCGAATGTTTTTGAGTTCGGCTATGGTGGTTCCAGTGACTTCTGGAGCTTCAACTGGTCCAATCCGGCGGTTTTCTACAGCCGAAGGATCGGCCGCTCGCCCCAAGGGAGACTTCCGTCGTACGACTATGTGGATCTTCCTCTGGGGACACACATCCTGGGAGCGGCGAAACTCACGGGACGCCTGTTCGACACCTGGAAAATCGGGACGATCCATGCGACAACTAACAGAGAGTTTGCGCGGGTGTCGACGGGGGGGAACCAGACAAAGGTTGAGGTGGAACCGCTTACTTATTACGGTATTGGAAGAGTCCAGCGCGACTTCAACGACGGACGACAAGGGGTTGGATTTATCGGTACCTACGCCAGGCGGATGTTCTCCGATCCCAGGCTTCGCAATGAAATTAACAGCGACGCCATCGTGGCCGGAGCGGACGGTTGGACGTTTCTTGACGAGGAGAAAACATACGTCGTCACCGGATGGGGCGTTTTCTCACATGTGCGGGGAACGGCATCGCGCATCCTCTCTCTGCAAACAAGTTCGCAGCACTATTACCAGCGTCCCGATGCTTCTCACGTCGAGGTGGACAGCAGCGCGACTTCCCTGACGGGAATGGCGGGGCGGGTCATGCTGAACAAGCAAAAAGGGCCCATGATTCTGAATGCCGCCTTCGGGATCATCGATCCGGGTTTTGATGTGAATGACCTGGGTTTTCAGTGGCGGACGGACCGCCTCAATGGTCATATCGCACTCGGATACAAGTGGACGACGCCGACCGCCGTCTTCCGCGACCTCCGGCTGAGAGCTTCGACGTTCGTCACTTACGACCATGGTGGAAACAAGACGTGGCACGGCTACTGGCACACCGGTTCGATCCAACTCCCTAACTATTACTCGTTTTATTGGGGATTTGCTTATAACCCTCACACGATGGACAACACGCGAACGCGGGGAGGTCCGGTTATGCTCACCCTCCCGGGCCGCGAGATTTATCTTCAGGTGTCAAGTGACAGCCGAAAGAGTATCGTCCTTGGTTTGTACGGATTCACGTATCATCGCGCGAATGAGCCTTCCTTTCAGATCGAAGCGAGCATGGAGTGGAAGCCGATGCCGAGCTTTTCTTTGAAGTTTGGCCCCTATTTCGGTCGCGATCGTACTCAAGCTCAGTATGTTACGACGATTGATGACGCCCTGGCCGCATCAACTTTTGGACGCCGATATGTCTTTGCCGTTCTGGATCAGGCGACCCTGGGTGCAAGCCTCCGCTTGGACTGGACGTTTACCCCCCACTTGAGCCTTCAGTTGTACATGCAGCCTTTGATCTCTGCGGGAGATTATCACGATTACAAGGAGCTGACTGCGCCGAGGACCTTCAACTTTCTCCGGTATGGGGACAACGGATCCACATTCGAGGAGCTTTTCGATGGTTCAGGCCAGGTCACGTCCTACACGGTGGATCCGGATGGCTCAGGGCCTGCGGCGTCTTTCGGTGTGCCGAACCGGGACTTCACGGTCACTTCGCTTCGGGGAAATGCGGTCTTGCGCTGGGAGTACCGACCCGGGTCGATTCTTTACTTTGTTTGGACCCGAAGCAGTTTTGGATCCCTTGCCGATGGGAGATTTAATTTCAGCAGAGCCGTCGATCGGTTGATCGATACTGAAACTGCGAATATCCTCATGGTGAAATTCACCTACTGGTTTTCGATGTAGATTCTTGTACCAGAAGTACCTTAAAAAAGCAAATCGCGGAGGCGCGGAGGACTCGCAGAGGATAAACAAGTTACATGCTCAAGCTGACCGCCTCAAAAAAGTACATTCTGGTTGGGGTAGATCGCTGTCGCCATCGACTAAAGACTTCGGCGAGCTCTGACGAGCCGCTCAGTCGAGTCGTCGACGGCTATTTTGATCACGAAACCCCGCTTCGCGGGGTTTGCGCGGCTTCTTCTGCGGGTTTGTCCAGCCGTCCCCGCCAGAACGCTTGGCGGGCTGGCGTTTCAACGGATGGCTGAGAAGCGATCAACTTGAGTTACATAGTAATTTCCTCTGCGAACCTCTGCGACCTCCCCGCCTTGCCTACTTGTGTTCCATGGGGCGGGCAGGTGCGGCTCTGCGTTGTATCTTTATTGATGACAATTCTTTTTTGGATGCGGTAAATCCAGTCTTATCAAAAATCCTCCTCCCCTCACTCCCTTGCACCCCGGCACTTAAAGGCGTATTTTTCCAGCACACAGCAGTTCCTCAACAGCTCCTCAACCGAGGATCAATCTCTGTGGCTCTCAGTGCCTTCTCCATGACCCCTGTGGTTTAATCCCAGGCCGCGCACGGCAGTTTCTATACAGCACCCTGGAGGACTCCATGAAGCAACGAATACTTGCGTTTCTATGGTTCACGCTGACCGTTTGCACTTCTGCAACCGCGTTTCAGTTTTCAGTCACCTATCCGAAAGAGCGGAGTGCCGTTCCGCTCGACGGGCGATTGCTCCTCATGATATCCACCGACAGCACCCGCGAGCCGCGGTTTCAGATCAGCGACGGTCCCGGAAGTCAGCAGATTTTCGGACAGAACGTTGAGGGATGGAAAGGAGGGGAGTCCGTTGTCGTGGGATCGCAGGCGCACGGTTATCCCAGGCGCAGTTTTTCGGAAATCCCGGTTGGGGAATACTGGGTACAGGCATTGCTGCACAGGTATGAGACGTTCCGCCGTGCCGACGGGCATACGGTGAAGCTTCCCATGGATCGGGGAGAGGGCCAGCAATGGAACCGCGCTCCCGGCAATCTTTACAGCACGCCCAGGAAAGTCCATTTCGATCCGCGAAAACGAAATCTCGTTCCGGTTACACTCGATCAAATCATTCCGCCCATCGAGCCGCCAAAGGATACCAAATACATCAAGCATGTAAAGATCCGGAGCGAGCGGCTCTCGAAATTCTGGGGGAGGGATATGTATCTTGGCGCGAATGTTCTCTTGCCGTGGGGGTGGGAAGAGCATCCGGAGGCGAAGTATCCGGTTGCCGTGTTTCACGGCCATTTCTCGCCGACGTTCGGAGGATTCCGTGAAAACCCGCCCGATCCGGATCTGAGACCCGAATACAGCGAGCGGTTCCGGCTGGAGGGGTATAATCGCGTTGAGCAGGAGTATGCGTACAAGCTGTACAAGGATTGGACAAGTCCGGGATACCCGAGGTTCATTGTCATGGAAATTCAGCATGCGAATCCGTATTACGACGATTCGTATGCCGTGAATTCTGAGAACCTGGGCCCTTACGGCGATGCGATCATGTATGAACTGATTCCGTATGTAGAAAAGGAGTTCCGAGGAATCGGACAGGGGTGGGCGCGGTTCACGTATGGCGGATCGACAGGAGGGTGGGAGGCGTTGGCGGTACAGATTTTCTATCCGGATGAATTCAACGGTTGTTGGGCGGCGTGTCCGGATCCTATTGATTTTCGTGCGTACACCGTTGTGAATATATATGAGGATGAGAATGCCTATTACATGGACAGCAAATGGAAGAAGACGCCGAGGCCGGGGAAGAGGAATTATCGGAATGAAATCGAGGCGACGTTGCAGGAGATGAATCAGCTTGAGGCGGCATTGGGGGATAAGAGCAGATCGGGGCAGCAGTGGGACATATGGGAAGCGGTGTATTCGCCGGTCGGTACGGACGGTTATCCGAAGAGGATTTGGGACAAGGAGACGGGTGTGATCGACAAAGAAGTGGCGGCCTCTTGGAGGGAGAAGTATGATTTGGGGTACATTGTACGAAGGGATTGGGCGACGCTCGGGCCGAAGTTGAAGGGAAAGGTACATCTGTATGTCGGCGAGACGGACAATTATTATTTGAACAACGCCG
>JACPLA010000046.1:0-44172 GCA_016186715.1 Ignavibacteriales bacterium
TTTCGTAGCGGGGGCAGGACTTGAACCTGCAACCTTCGGGTTATGAGCCCGACGAGCTACCAATTGCTCCACCCCGCGATGTATTTGCTATTCTATGCCGCCGAGAGAGTGGTGAGCGGCGAGCTTCGAGCTTGTCGAGAAGTCGAGCCGTCGAACCACTCCACCCCGCGATCATTCGAATAAACAATATAGCGATATTCCTTTTCGGAGTCAATGCTATTCCATTCTCTTCTCCCCACATTTTTTGCCGCCTTGCTTGCAACTTTCCCTCAAAATACCTAACCTCCCTTTGCTTGTTTCTGCTCAGCAACGCCGATGACCCTCCCTCCCCTATACGGTGAATGGTCTGGCAGTTCCGATCTTCGGGACAAAAACCACGCTCAACAAATACGCCTGGGAAGCCACCATGCCTTCGAAGCCCTGTTTCGCACCTACTACCCCCGTCTTTGCCGATTCGCCTTCCGATTAACCGGATCGCGCTCTACCGCCGAAGAACTCGTCCAGGATATCTTCGTCCGGTTGTGGAAGAATCGAACCGCCTGGACCCCCCTCGGGTCGGTCCGAACATACCTCTACAGGGCTGTGAGAAATCAGGCCATCAACTATCAAAAACATCAAAACCTGACCGGTAGCGACGACGTCGACCTCGAGAAAGTTCTTTCAGAACTCCCCGGCCCCGAAGAGGAACTCTATGAAAAGGAGCTTCAGAAGGCCGTGGGAGAAGCGGTAGAACTCCTCCCCCCACGCTGCCGTGCCATCTTCCTGCTCCACCGGGTCGAAGGACTCACTTATGCCGAAATCGCCCAGGTCCTCGATCTTTCCACGAAAACCGTCGAAACCCAAATGGGCCGGGCCCTGAAAACCCTGAGACGTCTCCTTGTCCATTACCTGCCTACCTTAAGCATCCTCGCTGTTTCCGTCCAATCCCCCTTTTAAGCCCCATTTACATCGATTTTTGAAAAAAAAGAATTCCCCCCGCCCGGTTGTAAGGGTGAAAGGAACTTCAGTTGTTCTCTATGGAGAGACTCTCATGTCCGACAACCAGATCGATTGGAAACTGCTGGCCCTCTATTTCTCGGGCGAATCAACAGAGGCGCGCAGCCTCATTGAAGCCTGGATGGAAGGGGATCCCCTTCGCAAGGGGTACGTGGAGTCCCTCCGATCCGTCTGGCGGGCAGCGGGCCGAAAAGGCTCCGACTGGGACGTTGACTCGGCTTGGAATTCTGTCGCATCGAAGGCGGGACTTGGCGCCATTGGGTTTCATCCACCACAGGAATTGAGGCAATCGGAAACCCCATGGTCCGTGAGAACTCGGTCGGAAGGACGCCTCCGCTCAGCCTTGCGACTTGCCCTCGCCGCCACCCTCCTGGCAGGAATTCCTTATCTTGTTTTCAGGTTTTTTGTTCCGGACCTGAATTCTCCGGACCGGGTTTCAATGAGAGAGGTCGTGACGGAAAAGGGGGAACGCGCTCGTATCCGATTAACCGACGGCAGCACCGTGCTCTTGAATTCTGCCAGCAGTATCAGATTCCCCGAAAGGTTTGCCGAAAACGTACGAGAACTCTACCTCCAGGGCGAGGCCTACTTCAATGTTGTTCCGTCGGGAGGGAAACTCTTTGTTCTGCGCGCCCAGAATGCTTCCGTCGAAGTCCTCGGGACGGAATTCAATGTGCGTGCCTGGCCGGATGAACCCGATCTGCAGGTCGTGGTGGCCGAGGGGAGCGTTGCCGTTCATGCACAGGGTGAAGGACCAGCACAGCATATCGTTCTCACAAGCGGGGAAATGTCCAACCTCAACGAGGACGGTACGCTTTCGCCGCCCATGCCAGCCGACCTCTCGCGTTGCCTCGACTGGGTCAATGGAAAGCTCGTGTTTAGCAATGCCCCCTTCCACGAAGTCATCCGGCGTCTCGAGCGCCACTATAATCTCCGTTGCTTTGTTCAAGATACCTCGGTCTCCCGACGACACCTCACCGCGTCGTTTAAAGATGAACCGACCGACGAAATCGTCCGCATCATTGCTTTGACCCTTGACCTGCAGTACAAAAAGGAGGGAAATTCTTTCTTGTTCTCATCCAAAAGAAAGAGAACACCAAAACGCCTTTAACATCACTTTGTACCACGATCCAAGGAGGACACCATGAGTAAGAATCGTTTTCTGTCTCGCGCAGGGACCCTCGTCCTTGCAGTCTTGTTCTTGTCGGTTTGGTCGACTGTCGTTGCCGGGGCCCAAACCTCCAGCGCTTCCCCGCGGCTGGCTCTGGCAACCGATCTTGCCTACCTCGGCAAGACCATCTCCCTTTCCCTCAACGCAGTGCCTCTCAAACATGTCCTGACTGAAATTTCAGAAAAGGCAAATATCCATTTCTCGTACAGCGAGGATGTCGTACCGGCCGCTCAGGGGGTATCGATGGCCGCCGAGAATGTGACCGTTGCCGAGGCGCTTGACCGGGCTCTTGAGGAAACGAGCGTCGGGTGGATCCCCTTGAACGACGGCTGGGTTGTCCTGGCTCCCCGAGGGACGGTCATGCAGGAAACCGGAACCATCTCCGGCAGGGTGACGGACGACACCGGTGAACCGATTCCGCTTGCCAATGTCCTGATCGAAGGCACCACGATTGGCGCGGCGGGGAATATCACCGGTTCATATGTGATTTCACGCGTCCCTCCCGGAACCCATAACGTTCGCGCCAGTGCTGTCGGCTTTCGGTCTCAAACGCATGCCGTGACGGTGCGACCTGGGGAAACTGTGACACAAAATTTCACACTTGCCACGGATATCTTGCGGATGGATGCCATCGTGGTCTCAGGTACTCCCGGCGGGGTGGGAGTGCGCAAACGCGATGCAAGTTTTGCCATAACGACGGTGGAGGCGTCCGACATCGTCCAGTTTTCACCGGCAAGTACAGCGAATCTGATGGAACTGGTCCCCGGTGTCTGGTCGGAAAGTTCAGGCGGAGTTGCCGGAGCGAACATTGACGTGCGCGGACTTCCGGGCGGGGGCGACGCGCCGTTCGTGACGATGTCTATCAACGGCGCGCCGCTGTACGGCACGGAAATGCTCTCGTTTTTCGAGCAGAGCACGATATTTCGCGTCGACGAAACAGTTGCCTCAGCCGAGGCTCTCCGTGGGGGTCCGAACTCCGTCTTTTCGAGCGGAGAACCGGGTGTCACAATGAATTTTAACTTACTGCGGGGGACTGATGAAACCAGAGCCCGGGTGAAATACTCGACATCCGACTATAACCTTCAACGAGTCGACGCCGTTGTCAGCGGCAAGCTGACCGACGGCCTCTACTACATGGCTGGCGGCTATGCACAAACTTCTCCCGGCGTCCGCAAGGCGGAATTTAATGCCGAGAAAGGACAGCAGTTTACAACACAGCTCACCAGGATCTTCGATCGCGGCGTGATCAACGCGTTCACACGCATCACTGACGACCACGGGCAGTGGATCCTGCCAATGTCGTTGGATACAGACAACAAGCTCGGCACTTTCGCACAACTCGGCAACGCGACGCGTTTTCGGGAACTGCAAATAAACGCCCAGGGTGACAGCGCGATCTTCGATTTTTCCAAAGGCCGCGGCTGGGCGGGGAGCGTCAGCGGCTTGAACGCGACCTTTGATCTGGGCACCGGCTGGACTGTCCGCGATAACCTTTCATACACCAAGGGGGAAGCGAATACGTTCGGTTTCGTACCCGACGGTAGTCCGATTCGAGTATCGAGTCTTGGAGTTTCCAGTGTCGCGACCAGAGGCGGACAGACGTTGAGCGGTTCGGCGTGGATCCAGAACTACGGCCACTGGGTTGTCATGAAAGATATTGAATCGTTTACCAACGACGTCAGTCTCGCCAAAGTCTGGGGAGAACACGACATTACGATCGGTTTTTACCAGGCATGGTGGTCGGCAAAAGATTTCTGGACGCTGGGGAACTTCACGCCCGTCCATAACGTACGAAACGGCGATTTCCTCGAAGCGGGCATTGGCTGTGACAGCTTGGCGAACAATGGCTCTAACTCCGGATGCTGGTCGTACGGAATCCGATCCGCCGGCGATGCGAGGGTGTTTGCTTTCTATGCGGCAGAATCATGGAAAGTAACACCTGTCCTTCGGATTGACCTGGGCGTTCGTTACGAGAAGATAGACCTCGAATATATTCTGGACGCGGGTCCCGGTTATCCCGATGGTGTTCGCGATATGGCAATTTCGCTCGACGACAATAAATGGGCTTTCACGGGTGCAGTCAATTACGATGTGACTGAAGACCTCGGTGTCTTCGGGCGCTTCTCGGATGGATTTGTGTTCCCTCATTTCGATAATCTCCGTGAGAATGATCAAAGCACGAACAAAGTGCGGCAATATGAAGCCGGCGTAAAATATGCCCCCAGGAAACTCTTCAGTCTGTTCGGCACCGGCTATTTTACCAATTACGACGCATTTGAGAGTCTCGTCGGAGGCGGATTCACACCCCGGCGATTCAAGACCGAATCCTACGGCGTCGAGCTTGACGGCGCATTGTTCATCGGTGACCTTACGGTACGGGCGATCGGGACTATTCAGAAGACGAAGATCAAGGAATCCGACAATCCGGCCCTCGTCGGAAATTCAGTCCTTCGTCAGCCCGATCTGCAGATCCGGCTTGCGCCGAACTATAGTTTCCCTGCCGGCGACTTCAACGCAAACGTCTATGCTGCTTTGCGTCTCGTCGGCAAGCGGTGGGCGGATAATGACAACGTCGTCGAACTGGATGGCTATAGCAAGATCGACGCGGGTGCTACCGTATCGACGAAGACCGGATTGTCCTTCAACATCCACATTGACAATCTGACCGACTCCGATGCTCTCACCGAAGGTGATCCCCGCGTCCTGGGGGCGAGGAACGGTCGCCCGATTTTCGGTCGTTCAATGAAATTCTCGGTTGGGTACGATCTCTAAAACACGAGAAGTCAGCAGTACTCTCTCAGCCTTGGATGTGAGCCGGCCGGGAAACGCCTCATCCGGGCGGCTCACATTTTGATATCGACCGCCAATCCCAGTCTGCGAAGGAAGATTCTTCCTTTCTTGTGATCCTCTCCATCTCCAAGGCCGTCTGGATTTTCTTCTTTCTGTTTTCCCTTCCGGGAAGCACACGCGCCCAGAGCATAACACCGGTTCTGGAATTCCCTCATCCGTCTCTCGATGATCCCGATACGTATCGGGGGTATGTCACCCGCTTCTACCGCGATAGAAACGAAAATACCATGCAGGTGTACATCGATCAGAGTTCCGGCAGAACAGTTCACGTCTGGGGGAACGCCGCAAACGAAAGCATCGGGTTCACTGCCCGGGACCGAAATGGCAGACAGGAACCATTCGCATGGGAGGGCACCGGGGCCGAACTGGACACATCCAACGGAATACGTCTCCTCCGCCACACCTTCCGCTCAACATCGCCACACGTTTCTGTCGGCCTCTTTCTTCTGGGATCGATGCGGAGGGAACGCGAGTATCAGTACCATCAAAAACACCTCCTTGAGTTCGGAACAGAACGGAAATTCGTCGAACCCGAAATCGTTGAATTCCTCGACCTCATCCAACCGCTGTCGAAAGCCGACCGTAAGAGAATTCTTTCAACGCTTGAGGCAGAATCGATGGAAGAACTCCGCGGGCGAATTTATCCGACGGTGACGATCGACGAAACCGAATCGACGACGACCGTTCGTATTCTGAAGTATTCTCTCGACGGAAAAAACCGTCTCCTCCTTGAATTGAAAGCAGATCGGAGGGACGTCTCCGTCGATTACTCTCCGTCGATGACGACCTTTCGTTCTCTCAGCGGAAAACCGGTTGCAATTCATGTAACGGTCGGAACGGATGCGCCATCGTTGACTCCGTTGCGGCGGAATGAACTTTTCAATGATGAATTCCTGCGGTTCCTTGAAAAAGCAAAAACCGAACACGAGGAGTTGCAGGCTCTTGAAGAACGGCAACCGGGTTCTGTTCAGCTCCGGAGGTTGCAACGGTTTCAATGGCTGGACCGTCAGGTCCGGAGTTTCGAACTCCTGAGTTCGCGTGAGAAACTCATGGCCGGTTTGCCGAACTTCGCCACCTACTTCGGCCGCGACCTGATCATGGCCATACTCATGCTCGAGCCAATCCTTCGCCCCTCCATTCAGGAGCATGCCATTCTCGCGATTCTTCGCAAACTCTCCCCCCGGGGCGAAGTCAGTCATGAAGAAAGTCTCGGCGGACAGGCGATCCGGGAAAACGCGGCTGCTGCGAATGGGTTGCTCCGCCAAGCACTAAAAGCGGCCTCACCGGATTCGGTTCAGTCTTTGATCGATCAAGTTGCCGTACTCACTGCAAACCTCCAGGAGACCCGGGAAGACTACAAGATGCTGGATGATGATTTCCAGCTCCCGGTTCTCGTCGGACGGTATCTTGCCAGGCCCGATGTTCCTCAGGAGAGGAAACGATCGTTTATGCGGCAAACGGTTGGAACGGAGAGTGTTCTCCGTTTACTTCTTCGGAACCTTGCCTATGTGACAGGGCAAACCGAGGCGTATGCGAAACAACCCACAGCTGAAAACCTTCTTGCATTTCCTTCCCGTGGAAGCGGCCGATGGCTATCCGGAAGCTGGCGGGACAGCGACGCCGGGTATGCCAACGGCCGTTATGCGATGGATATTAACGCCATCTGGGTCCCCGAGGCGCTTGAGGCCACCCGAACCATTCTGCATGTCCTTGCCTCTTTTGGAATCACCGCCGATTCTCTGGAGTCCGTTTCACCGGATCTTCGCACATCGATGCTCTCCACCTACGCTCGCCATCCTTCACTGCTGGAAAAAGCAGTCGGCACGTGGCGCGTGGCCATCAACCACTTCATGGTGACGATTCAAGAATCCGACATCCGCACGCGGGTTCAATCGCGACTTGAATGGCTTCCCGCCGAAGAACGGCAATACTGGCAATCGGCGTTCGAACAAATACCAATTCCCCGGCAATTTCGATTCTTTGCCCTGGCTCTGGATTCAAACGGGATCGCGATCCCGATTCCCCACACAGACGGAGGAATGATGCTCTTTCTCAGGAATCTGGCGGGGAGGGATCTGCTTGAGGTGATTTTGGCCCCGGTTGTTACTCCTTATCCCCTGGGACTGTTTGTCGAAGGGCTTGGTCCTCTGGCAGCAAACGATGCCTACGCGGCAAAAAAAATCTGGGAAGAATTCCAAAATGATCGTTATCATTCACCCTACGTCGTGTGGGGACGGGAAGTAAACCTGTTCCTGCTCGGCCTCTGGAACCATCTGTCAGCGACGGGGGGCAGCCCACGGATCAGGGACGCATGGGAAACGATTGCCGGAGCCACAGCAGCTTCGGGGCTGACACACAATGAATTGTGGACATACAGGATTCAGAACAACGCGCTTGTTCCTGCCCAATTCCTGTTATGGAAGAACAGACACTAATCCCCAACCCCACTGAGCGAGAACTTCCATGAGCACTCTTCACATTGTCGACATTGTTCTCATTGTTCTGTATTTCTTTTTGATTTTTGGAATCGGCTATTGGGCATTCCGAAAACGAAAGAACGACAGCGCCGACTATTTCCTGGCCGGCCGCGATGTGGGATGGCTCGCCGTGGGCGCCAGCCTTTTCGCCTCGAACATCGGGAGCGAGCATCTTGTGGGGCTCGCGGGGTCCGGCGCGGCGGGAGGACTTGCCGTCGGACATTTTGAGTGGCTCGCGACTCTCATTCTTCTCCTCCTCGGCTGGCTCTTCGTTCCTTTTTACATGCGAAGCTCTGTGTTCACGATGCCGGAGTTCCTGGAGCGACGGTATAGCCCCGCGGCGCGTTGGTACCTTGCAACGATCTCGGTAATCGGATACGTGCTGACAAAGATCAGCGTGACGTTGTTTGCCGGCGGCATCGTCATCCGGGAGCTGACCGGTCTCGACATGTTTGAAAGCGCGGTCATCCTTGTTGTTCTGACCGGCATGTATACCGTCGCAGGCGGACTGAGAGCTGTGGTCTATACGGAGGTGGTGCAAACGTTTGTTCTCATCGGCGGATGTCTCGCCCTGACCGTTGCCGGATTAATCGAAGTCGGCGGGTTGCAGGGCCTTCAGGAACGCGTTCCCGCAGACTTCTTCTCGATGTGGAAATCCGTCGACCATCCGGACTTCCCCTGGACCGGCATTGTGTTCGGAGCGCCGATTCTGGGAATCTGGTACTGGTGCACGGACCAGTATATTGTGCAACGTGTTCTTGCCGCACGCGGGGTCGACGAAGCCCGCACCGGCACCGTGTTCGCCGGTTTCCTCAAGATCCTTCCGGTCTTTATCTTCGTCTTCCCCGGTGTGATTGCCGCCGCACTGTTTTCCGACATTGCAGCCTCCTCTGACCGCGCGTTCCCTGTGATGGTGACTCGCCTCCTCCCGATCGGGCTTAAGGGACTTGTGATCGCGGGATTGCTTGCCGCCCTCATGAGCTCCCTCAGCTCAGTTTTCAACTCCTGTTCCACTCTCATCACGTGGGACTTCTACAAAAAACTCAAACCCGACGTCAGTGAGCAGCGGCTGGTGATTGTGGGCCGGATTGCAACAGGCGTCCTCGTTGTCCTCGGCCTGCTCTGGATTCCTTTCATGAAATACATCTCATCCCAGCTGTACATCTATCTGCAGAGCGTCCAGGCCTACATTGCGCCCCCCATTGCAGCGTGCTTCCTGCTGGGATTGTTCATCAAACGGCTGAACGGGCCGGGAGCGATTGCGTCCCTGCTGACGGGGTTTGTGTTCGGCGCTCTTCGGCTTGTTCTGGAGCTGATGAACGGAACCGACAAGACCGGGCTTGCTTCGGGGACCTTATGGGAATGGATTGCGGAAATTAATTTCCTGCATTTTGCCGTGTTTCTTTTCGTTCTTTGCACGGCCGTCCTCATCGGCGTCAGCTTCTTAACAAAAGCTCCGTCCGATGAAAAGATCAAAGGAATCACATTCGCTACTGTCGAACGCGAAGAGCCGGGAAAACGGGAAGGGGTGAATCGGATCCTTTCCTTTGTGCTTGCCCTGACGATCGGGATTCTCTGGTATGTGTTTGCTTGAAGAACTAAGGAGGGACATAATGCAAAGGTTCTTTCAGTCGGGAGCCGCCTTTTTAGTCGTAGCGCTCATTTGTATGATCGCCGGCGTGGTATCTGATAACGCGGGCGTTTTTGTCAGCATCGGAGCGTTCTGGTTGATCATGGCCCTGATCATGATGGGGAAGAACGCCAAGAAACCATCCGATAACAAATCGGAAAAGACCTAGCGCAGATCAAATCGGATTGCACCGGTGTAGGGAGTGCCACTCCAGCCTACGCCTTCATGCTGCATCTTACAGATTTGGGGTTGTCCAAAAACAATTTTTACATTCATCAAGGCGGGCCCGGGAATGTCGAATGATGAAGGAGTTTTTGGACAGACTCCTCCACCCTGACAAAGCGCTCGAACGAAATGGCAAGATTCATCTGTAACTCTGTTCTTCTTTCTTTTTTCCTTTCCCTCCAAGCCGCTGGCCAGCTGCCGGACAAGGGCGTACTCGTACCTGTCAACACAGTATTTGACTCGCTCCTGCACGAAGAAGACACAGACGGAGATTCAAACATCACGATTGACGATCCGCACATGCCGGGGACCGTCCGAGGCGACAAGAGGTTCTGGCTGAAGGACACATGGGGAAAATCATACGAAATTGCAGGCCACTATTTCCTTTCCAATCTCCTGCAGGAACTAACTCTCGCCCGGCTTGACGGGCACGACACAGCTCGGATTTTCCCCTCGAGAATTTTCGAACCTCCCTCCCAACGCATCTCCCGCTTTATCCGGGAGTATTTCTGGGACAGTCTCACGCGTCGGGTTGATGAGAAGAATCTTGATGTCATCCTCGCTGATGAAAAAACGATTTCAAAAGACGGCTATCGGTACCTTTACGTTGCTCCCTCGGACCGATCGGCATTCGACTATTTCACCGCGGCCGCGAGGCGGAATCCGTCCCTTCGTCTCAAAGTCGTCCGGCTTCCCCGCACCATCACAGCTGACTATGTCAAATCGTTGGAAGGATCCCATGGTATCGTGACCCTTGCCCTGCAACAATCGGGTGAAAAGATCGAAGGCGTGCCTTTTGTCGTTCCGGGCGGGAGATTCAATGAGATGTACGGATGGGACAGTTATTTTATTGCGCTGGGTCTTCTTCAGGACGGCCGCGTGGACCTTGCAAAGGCCATGGTCGACAATTTCGTGTACCAGATTACCCACTACGGAAAGATCCTGAATGCGAACAGAACTTACTTTCTTACCCGATCTCAACCTCCGTTCCTGAGTTCCATGGTGATCGCCGTTCATGAGCATCTTCAGAAAAGCGGCGGATCGGGGGAATGGCTCAAGACAGGCTTAAAAGCAGCCATCAAGGAATACCGGGATGTTTGGACCAGCCCGCAGCGTACGACGGCAATCGGATTGAACCGGTATTTCGACCTCGGCTCGGGGCCGCCGCCGGAAGTCGAGCCGGGTCATTTTGATCCTCTCTTTCGTGTCTCTGCTAAGAAATTCGGCATGGGTCCGGAAGAATTCGAGCGTTCGTATCGCTCAGGCAAACTGAAAGTTCCGGAACTTGACGAGTATTTCATCCATGACCGTTGTATGCGAGAATCGGGTCATGATACGAGTTACCGCCTGGAAGGATGCTGTGCCGATCTCGCAACGGTCGACCTGAATTCTTTGCTCTACAAGACTGAATCGGATGTCGCGGATCTGATAGAGAAACATTTCGGGGGCCGAGTCGAATGGGGGGATGGAACAAGCGAGACCTCCGCCCGGTGGCGCTCCCATGCAAAACAGAGGAAAGAGCTCGTGGACCGGTATCTCTGGAACGAAACCCGCGGAATGTTTTTTGACTTCGACGTCAAGGAAGGACGTCAGCGGGAGTACGTCAGCGCCACAATTCTGTATCCCCTCTGGGCTGGACTCGCATCCGAGGAACAGGCACGCCTGCTTGTCCGTAACGCACTTCCGCTGTTGGAGGAATCAGGAGGAATCGTCAGTTCGACGGAAGCTTCGCGTGGACCGCTTTCAGATGATCGCCCGCCCCGCCAGTGGGATTATCCGAACGGCTGGGCTCCGCATCAGATGCTGGCGTGGGACGGACTCCGGAGGTATGGGTATGACGAAGCGGCCGTGCGGCTCATCTATCGCTGGCTCTTCACCATAACCATCAATGCGGCTCACTACAACGGGACCGTGACAGAGAAATACGATGTAGTCAAGAGGTCGCATCAGGTATTTGCCGAGTACGGCAATGTGGGAACGACGTTTGCCTACATCACCAGGGAAGGATTTGGGTGGACGAATGCGTCGTATCAGGTGGGATTGTCGATGCTGCCGGGCCGGTATCGGAAGCACCTCGATGACCTGATACCGCCGGAGTGGGTTTTTTAGAAACACTGGCGAAAAAGAAAAAAGAAAAGATCAAGAAGCAATAAAACTGCAAAGAACAAAAAGAAAGTCGTTTCTTTTTTCTTTTTGTTCTTTCATTTATTCTTGCCTTTTGCTGTTTGCTTTTTCGGCCTTGATTCGCCGATAATCTTCCACTGTATTGACATTTAGAAGGATATCCTCCGAGAGACCCGGAATCAGGCTTTGTAAATCCACCGTCTCCGTTCTGCATTGCTTCAGAAATTCCCGAACCTTCCTTCCGCCCTTCTCCAAAAAATCGCTCAGTTTTGACAGACACCGCCTCTCGTAGATGCCCAGCAGGGGTTGAGTGACATCGTTATACCTTGCAATCGTAATCTCAGAGTCCTTTGATCTCTGTCCCACGAGGCTTTCAAGGACCCCGGCAGAAATCAGCGGAAGATCGCAGGCGCAGACCAGGACATGATCTATCGTTGAGTGAGTGAGGGCCGAGTGGATGCCTCCGAGCGGTCCGGCGCTTGGAATGATATCCTCAAAGCAAGAATACGAAAGATCAGAGAACCGTTCAGTTTTGTCGCCGATGATGACGACTTGAAGGCAGACTTCGGAAAGGATATCCGCCGTGTGTCCCACAAAAGGCTTTCCCTTCCACTGCAGCAAAGCCTTATCACTGCCCATCCTGCTGCTCCGACCTCCTGCGAGGACGGCCCCGGTCAGACTGATTTTCACTGTTTCTCTTCGATCACATCCTCGACCCAGCTCATGGCAGCCATCATCGACGGCAGGCCAATCGTGGGCAACGAAAGCAGAACAGTATGTCTCAGTTCCTCAGGCGTAACGCCCACGGCGAGTGCTTTCCGCGCGTGCGCGTGAACCGCCCCCTCAAACCTCGCGCCTGTCGAAATCGCAAGCTTGATGAGCGCTCGCGTCTTTTCGTCAAGCGGTCCCGCTCCATGGACCGCATCCCCCAGCTTCTCATAGGCTTTTGCAACATCCGGATATTGTTCTGTGAATTGCTGGAATCGTTTTGGAAGTGCCATTCATTCCTCCTTTAACTTTACTTTGTCGACTTTCACCATGTTAACAAACTTCTCGTAATTCTACTCTTCCCGTTTGCTCTTCGCTACGATCGTTTTAACAAGTAGATAAAAATGGGCGCTCCCAGGGCTGCCGTAATCGCTCCCACGGGAATTTCCGTCGGCGCGAGCAGCAGACGTGAAAGAATATCGCACCCCACGAGAAATGTCGCACCCACAAGGATCGAAGCCGGCATTACGATCCTGTTGTCGGAGCCGAACAGGAGCCTGCAAACATGCGGGACCAGGAGACCGACAAAGCCGATCACTCCACTTGCGGACACCGCCAACCCTGTAATCAAAGATGCTCCAACATAGCTGACTCGCCGGACCAGCTCGACATTAATGCCGAACTGTTTTGCCGATTCGTCTCCCGTTGCAATCAGGTTCAGGGCTCGAGACTGAGAAACCAGCACAAGGCCGGCGACGAGAATCAGAGGGCCGACAACCATCACGGTCGACCCGTCCGCGCTGCTCAGATTTCCCAGCAACCAGAGATATGCCGTCCGCAGTTCCTGATGAAAGATCGCCACTGCCATGAGAATGAGGGCATTGAAGAACGCTCCCACCATGACTCCGGAGAGAAGAAGCGCGTTCGGATCGAGGAATCCCCTCCGGTGACCGAGCGAATACACGAGCAACATCACCAGCCCGGAGCCTGCGAACGAAAACAGCGGAGTGGTCAGGGAGGCAAACCCGAGGCCTATTGTTACCGCCAGAAATGCGCCTGCCGTCCCGCCACTGGAGATCCCGAGTATATACGGCTCTGCGAGCGGATTGCGAAGCAACGACTGAAGGGCCGCACCAGCGATCGAAAGTCCGGCGCCGACCACAATTGCGAGGAACAACCGCGGTAGACGAAGCTGGAGCACGATAATTCTCACCGTCTCATCCGTCTCCCCCCCGGTCGCCACACTCCAAACGTCCGCCACCCCCACCGGTGAAGCCCCCAGAGACAGCGAAAGAAACGACACCGCAACCAGAATCAGCAGCAGACCAAGGAGAACAACGACAGTGTGTCTGAAGGTAAGATATGGGGTCATGGATGGATCATTGTGAAAGAGAAAAAAGCAAACAGTAAATGTACGCCAGAGGCGCATGCGCCTTTGGCGCAGAAATAAAAAAGCAAGAAGGAAAAAGAAATTCTTTTTTCTGTTCCCCCTTTCATTTCTTCTTGCTTTTTAGCTTTTTCTTTTTCCTTCTCGAGGCCCTCTTGTGCTGTAAAATCGTTGAAGCGTCTCTACTGATTTCCCGCCTCGCCCATCGCCCTCTGGTGTCTGATCTCTTTCGGTCACTCGTTTTGCCTTTTGGGAGGTTAAAACCTCGAATCTGGAACTTGGAACCTTCTTCTTCACTTCCTCTTTTGAAGAACCTTCCACATCGCCTTCACCAGATCATCGATCCCCTTGTTTGCAACAGACGAGATGAAAAACGATTGCACAGCTCGGCCGAACATGACTTTCTTCAGTTTCCTCAGCTCATCGTGTGAAAGCAAATCGATCTTTGTGACGGCGACAACCTTGGGCTTCCGGGTCAACGCGGGATCATGAGATTTCAACTCATTGAAGAGGATTTTGAAATCCTTTTTAGGATCGCGGCTGATCGCTTCGACCAGAAACACCAGAACCTTGGTTCGCTCGATATGACGAAGAAACTGAAGGCCCAATCCCTTCCCCTGATGAGCTCCTTCAATCAATCCAGGAATATCCGCAACGACGAAACTTCTTTCTTCCGCAATGCGAACAATTCCCAGGTTCGGATGCAGAGTTGTAAACGGATAATCGGCGATCTTTGGTTTCGCCGCAGAGATGACGGAGATGAGCGTTGACTTTCCGGAATTGGGTAAACCCACAAGGCCCACGTCGGCAATAAGCTTCAGCTCCAGGATCATTGAGCGTTCCTCGCCTGCCGTGCCTGGTTCTGCATGACGGGGGGCCCGGTTGGTTGGAGTGGCAAATTCCGCGTTCCCGCGTCCGCCCCGACCGCCCCGCGCAACAAGAACCTCCTGCTGATGATCAGTCAGATCTGCCAGGATCGCTCCGGATTCAGCATCACGCACAATCGTCCCACATGGGACTTTAAGCACAATGGCGGTACCCCATTTCCCGTCCTGCTTTTTTCCTTTCCCGTGCTCGCCCCGCTCTCCCAGATACTGCTTCCGGTATTTGAAATCCAGAAGCGTACTCAGATGGCGATCTGCGCGGATGACAACGCTGCCCCCATGACCTCCGTTTCCGCCGTCCGGTCCTCCTTTAGGGACGTACTTCTCCCTCCGGAAACTCACGCAGCCATTCCCGCCGTTTCCGGCCCTGACGAACACGGTTACTTCATCGATGAATTGCATGCCGGGGATTTGAGTGCCGATTTCGGGAAAGCCGGCCGTTACACTTTCTCCCGCCCAGTCCCCCCATAACGGCTGGAGAGTTTGTCGGTGAGTCGAATGGCTTCTTTGGAAAAAGGATCCACGTTGTTGGCATTGAAGATCTCGTCAAGAACCAGCGAAGCTTCCTTCCAGGTGGAGATCGGGTTCAACCGGTCCAACGCATTCCGGAATTCCACCTCATCCTTCCGAAAGAGCTTCCTGACAAACAGTCTTTGTTCTTTGAGCGTGAACAGGGAATAGACATCTTCAACGAGCCGATGAGGAAAAGTCTTTCCGGCCGGCCTGGTCTCGCTGACACGAGCATGATCCGATGCCTCACTCCTTTGGTCTTTTCCTTGAATGTGCCGCTCTTTCTCGTGCACGGGAGTTACCGTCATGGTTTTCGCTTTTGTGACGCTCTTCTGGACCGTCTCCTGGTGCTCGACCTCCCCCTTCTCCCTCGCTCCCGCTCCCCCCCGCTCGGTTTCCTCTCCTCTCACTTCTCCAATGATCCGAATCAGATCAGGAATGCTCACGCCTTTGATCCCGTTCGAGTCCCGCTCGAATTCAAGCTTACTCTGGATGTCGTGCATGCCCTTATCTTCGAAGAACACGATAGCCGCGTTCATCGGAAGCAGGGGCCCCGCTTCACTCATCCTGGTATCCGGAATGCCGACTTCGACAAATTCAACCATAGGCTTTAACAAGCGGGCCAGCTCTGTGCTGGAATGGCGCGAGACCACCTCCATGTCGATTTTCTCCATGAGCCTTCGGAACTCCTCATAGCCGATTTCCGCCAACCCCCGGTCGATTACGTATCGTCGGAAAATTTCTGCAAAGTACCTGTATTCAACGCAATACCTCAGCTTTCGGAGGATCTCACTGGTAGGGACGGCGCGCCTGTTCTCAAAAAGAAATTCCTGCAGCGTCCAGCGCGGCCGACAAAGGAAATTAAATTGAAAATGAACGGCCTCATCGAGGAGGGATTCAAATTCCTGCTGATTGAACTCGTAGTGATTGATGAGGAGAAGATCGATCTGCCGCTGAAGCCCTACGACTTCCGGAAGACCGTAGGTGAACCGCCCGGACCGCACTTCCTTTGCCCGCTCCTGCAGCAACATTCGCTCCACCTCGGCTTTGAAGTATGCCTTGATAGCCGAATGGATGTCTGCGGCAAGGATCTCCTTGAGCTTGATCGCGTCACTCTCACCGATCGTCCGCACGCGGACGGTGTTCATGATGGTAACGATCTCAGATTCAAAGATGTAGCCCATGAGGGTTCAGAGGTTGAATCAATGTGCAATGGGCAATCGGCAATTATCAATTACTAATCGTTCATTGCTCATTGATCATTGATCATTGATCATTGTTCCATCACTTTGCTCTTACCAGCGCATTCACCCTATCAATTTCTTTTTGCGCCGCGGTCTTGAACGTGGGATCAATTCCCGGTCTTTCGATGATCTGTTTGTACATCGTAATTGCCTGGTCGAATTTCGACATCTTTTCGTAAGATTGGCCGGCCATGTAGTAAGACGTCGCAACCCAGTCGACCCTTGTTTGTTTGGTGATCAGATAGGGCACTTTCAGAAATTCAAGGATCGCCTGCTGGTAGCCCCCTTTGTAAAAATAGGCCTCTCCGATATAGTACCGCAGTTCTCCTTCCAGTTCGGGGGTCGCATTCTCCAGCATGGCCTGCAAATGCAGGATCGATTGATCGTAATATCCCAGCTTCTGGTAAATCACGCCGATGTCGATCCGCTTCATGACCAAATCCGGGTCTTCCGGGAACCGATCGATGTATTGTCGCGTGAGCTGCAGTGCCGCATCGAACAGACCAATCTCCTTGTAGGCCATGATCAGGTTGCTCATCGCAAACTGATGGAGGTCGTGGCCATGCTGTGGGTTGTCCAGGATCGCTTTGTATTGCCGCGCCGCCGCGTCCCATTGCTCAAGATTGTAGTATACGTTCCCAAGACTCAATTGTACACGGGGAATGATCGGATTATCCGGAAATTTTTGGATAAGCGAGTCATACAACTGCACTGCGCGCTCCGGCTGATTCTTAAGTTCAAGAGCCCTGGCAAGCCAGTACACCGTTTCCGGAACAATCGGTGATTGCGGAAAGCGCTGGCGAACGTTTTCCAACCGCCTGATCGCCAGATCTGTCTCATCTCTCCTCAAGTGAAACCGTCCCCGCTCGAACTCAAATTCGGCTGCCTGGTCCCGGGCATTCGGATGTGCCTTGACGAACGCGTTCGCCCGCCTGTCCGCTTCAACAGCATTGTCAAGGCGGAAATAACCCACAATGATGCGCGCATCGAGAAGCCGCCGAAGGCTGTCGGTGTTTGCCTGCGGAAGAAGGTCATTGTACCGGGCGATTGCAGTCTTGTAATCTTCGCTCTGAAAGAGAAGATCTGCTGACTCCACCGCGGCGCGTAACCTCTGCTCCGGCGTACCCGTGCCGTACCGACTCGCTTCCTGGAGATACCTGGCAGCGGCTTCCAGGTTTTTTTCTTCCTGCGCAATCAAAGCCAGTGTTGTGTAAACGCCGGCTCGAACGGCTGAGGAAGTGTCACGAGCCAGTACGTCGGCATACAGTTTTTTTGCCTCGAGACGATTGCCCGTCCGCCGGTAGCAATCCGCCATTTTGGCAAGAAGATCGGCCGTGGGGTCCTGAAGGGAAAACGAATTACTTAAAAGCTCCTGAGCGTAGTTCTGATACAGGATCAGGGCATTCGCAACGTCCCCGGCGCGATAATATGCGTCGCCGCGTGCCAGATCGAGTCCCTGGGCGTACCTGCTGTACGGAGAGCGCTGCTCCAGTTCCAGATAGAGTTGCAGGGCACGGTCGATCCTGCCGCGATCAACCTCGACCCCTGCAAGCATGAAACGCGCTTTTGCGCTCAGCTCATGCGAAGGGAATTTCCGCAGATACGATTCCAGCAGAGGAGCTGCCGTGTCCCTCTCCCCCAGTTCGAACTTTGCTTCTGCCAAACGAACCAACGCGCGAGCTTCCGCCTCTGCCCCGGGCTTCATCCGGAGAAGTTCTGCAAATACCGCGGCCGCGTCGCCTTGACTTTTGACGGCCTGGAACGATTCGCCAAGCGCCAGCCAGAGCTGCTCCCTGTTGCGTATTTCTTCAAGATTCCCGCGAAGATTGGCGGCCAGGTTTCGAAGTTCAACGGAAGTCTGAGTGCGACGAAGCTGAAGACGAATCATGGAAAACCGGGCGTCAGCCGAATGCTCGGAAGTTGGAAACAGCATGAGGAACGCATCGTACGCCGCGATCGCACTCCCGTATTTCTCCGGGGATCCGGCATTCCTGAAGGCCTGGAATTCCAAAGCGCGCGCTTTGCGAAACGTTGCCCCGGCCCTCACTTGACGATCAAGGTCTCCCCTGAGCGCTGCCTCATATTGTACGGCCGCATTTTCGTACTCTTTGAGATCATTGAAGTAGATCTCTCCCAGACGAAATGCAAGTTCGCCCCGCGGTTTCGCGGCAATCACGTCGCCAATCAGAAGCGCGAGATTCCTGATTCCCCCCTCCCGGTCTTTCATTTCATAGGTGGTAATAGAAAAGCGTTCCTCCCGGGCCAGAGGAAGCAATTCGCTGGCTGGAAACTGTTTCTCCAGTCGTTCAAGCGCCTGGAGGGCTTCGGAAAGCGCCCCTGCCTGCCGCAAAGATTTCGCCATCGCAAACATTGCCTCGTCCGACAGCTCATTCTCCCCGAGACTCGTCACCTCCTCGTAGAACTCCAGAGAACGACGCGGGTCGCCGAGATCCGCGGCAACAAGATTCCCTGCCTCGAACAAGACCCGTGGCAAATTCCGATCGGACGGAAACTCTTGCTGAAACTGCTGGGCTAACCGGAGAGCTTGCAGATACTTCTTTTGGAACTTCGCTCCGCGGAATCCCGCGACGAGAATCGATCTCCGGTCAAATGTCGTTGCTGAGTCGCCAGCTGCCTTCAGGTACAGCTCCCCCGCTTTGGAAGTTTGACCAAGCCGTTCGGCCGTTCGGGCTGCTTTGAAACACGCCTCCCCGTGCAGAAGTCCGTCGAGCCTTATCGCACCCTCATAGGCCGTCAGGGCATCGCTCATCGACCCCCTGCCGACACGAGCATCTCCAAGTTCAACAAACGCTGCCTGGCGGGTTGCATCCGGAGAAGGTGACTTTGGATCCACAATGATGCCCCAGGTTTGCATGGCCCCGTCAAGGTCACCGGTCGTGCGGTGCAGTCTCCCCAATGCCAGCAAAAACTCGAAATACGGAGCGCCGGCACGGAATCGTGCGATGCTTTCATTCAGAACCGTTTTTGCCTCTTCAAATCTGCCAAGGCGGAGGAGGGATTCCGCCATCAGCTGAAGTGCCGGCACAACGACCGACGCATCGTTTGCAGCTTCAGCTGCCTTCTTTGTCTCGGCACGGGCAAGCTCGTATTGGCGTTCGCTGTAATAAATACGGGCTAGTTGCAGGCGCCCTTCGGGAACGACGTCTGCCGAGGCGAATTCCTGGCCGAGCGCTCTCAAGACTTTTTTTGAACTTTCCCGGTCGCCGGCGAGTTGGAAATACTTTGCCGATTCAAGAAGCGCTGCGGGAGCGAGCTTGCTTTTTGGATGAAACGTCTTCACTCGCTCGTATGCCAAGGCTGCCTCGCGAAAATTGCCGAGCTTGAGGTATGCGTCCGCAACATTCCACCATGCTTCAGAAGCCCTGGGATGCTCGCGAAACATCAAAGCAAAATTCTGGAATGTGAAACGGGCTTCTTCAAATTGCTTGAGTTGGAGCTGACTCAATCCGAGATAAAAGCGGGCTTCGGTTCCCTGAGGAGTGTTTGGATAGGTTGCTACAAACTGGCGGAACTGCTCAAGAGCGAGATCGTAGAATTTATCATTATAGAGGCTGACCGCAAGCTTAAAATCGGCATTCTCCTTGGTATCCTGAGCCGCAGAAAACTGGACGAACGCAAGCAAAATCAGAATGAGACTTACCGTACGCATGACGCAAAATGTACCACATAAAGGAAGGATTAGCAAGAATTCTGCTCGCGTTTGTGCCTTTGGCTCATCTGAGACCGGGGGATAACCAGGGAGAATCAGAGAGGCGGAACGGAGGAACACAGAGCGTGTAGATCTTCGCCGCCAATCCTCTGCCCAACAGCGCAACCCCTCTAAAACGACGAATCCCAAACGGATTTGCCGATCGGGATTCTTTCAGATCCAAAGACCAACCGATACCTACGTCAACTTCGCTTTCAGGAATTCTCTGTTCAACCGCGCAATGTGCGCAACGGAAATTTCTTTCGGACACTCCGCCTCACATGCGTAGTTGTTCGAACAATTCCCAAAACCTTCCTTGTCCATCTGCTCCACCATCCGAAGCGCTCTTGCCTTACGTTCCGGCCCACCCTGTGGAAGGAGCGCAAGATGGGAAATCTTCGCAGCAACAAACAACATGGCCGACGAATTCGGGCATGCCGCCACGCACGCCCCGCATCCAATACACGCAGCGGCGTCGAATGCCTCATCGGAAACATGTTTGGAAATCGGAATTGCATTCCCGTCCGGAGCGCCTCCCGTCTTCACCGACACATAGCCCCCGGCCTGCATGATCCGGTCAAAAGAAGTTCTGTCCACTATCAGATCCTTGATCACCGGAAACGGCCCCGCACGCCACGGCTCGATGACGACGACGTCACCGTCCCTGAAAGAGCGCATATGCACCTGGCACGTGGCCACACCGCGACCCGGGCCGTGAGCCCTGCCGTCGACCATAAGACCACAGCTCCCGCAAATGCCCTCCCGGCAATCATGGTCAAACGCCACCGGCTCATCCCCTTTCTTGATCAGATCCACATTCAGCACGTCGAGCATCTCAAGAAACGACATGTCGGGGGAAACATTGCTGATTTGATACGTTGCAAACTTACCGGCATCGTCACGATTCCGCTGCCGCCAGATTTTGAGAGTGAGGTTCATGATGGTAGATGAGGCAAGAGAGTGAATCGTTCCTCGGTAGAAGTCCGACTTCTGCATTTGTTTTTCTGGTAGAAGTCCGACTTCTACATTTGTTTTTCCGTGGTAGAAGTCGGACTTCTACCCTTATTTGTAACTCCTCTGCGACGGCTTCGCGTATTCAAACTTCAGCGGCTCTCTTCGCAATACGGCCGACTTTTTCGGCCCCCTGTACTCCCACGCTGCGACGTAGCTGAACCGGGCATCGTTTCGCTTCGCCTCGCCCTCCGCAGTCTGATGCTCCTCGCGGAAATGACCTCCACACGATTCTTCCCGATGCAGCGCGTCCAACGCCATCAACTCTCCCAGCTCGAAATAGTCCGCCACGCGGCCCGCCTTCTCCAGTTCCACATTCAGATCAAGATCCGTCCCCGTCACTTTGACTTCTTTCCAGAATCGACTCTTGAGCTCCGGAATCAACTTCAGAGCCTTCTTCAGTCCGGCGCGGGATCTCGCCATGCCGACGTGATCCCACATGATCTTCCCGAGCTCGCGGTGAAACTCATCGACCGTTTTCTTTCCATTGATCGACACAAGTTTTTTCACCATCCGTTCTGTTTCTGTTTCGGCTTTCTTGAATTCGCGATGATCATTCTTCACCGGCCTGAACTTCGTTGAGGCAAGGTAATCGCCGATGGTATAAGGAAGGATAAAATATCCGTCGGCGAGTCCCTGCATGAGGGCGCTTGCCCCCAGGCGGTTTGCGCCATGATCGGAAAAATTCGCCTCGCCAATCACATAGAGGCCCGGAATCGTGCTCATGAGATCATAATCAACCCACAACCCTCCCATCGTATAGTGAACAGCAGGATAAATCCGCATCGGGGTCTGATAGGGATCTTCTGCAGTGATTTGCTTGTACATGTCGAACAGATTCCCGTACCGTTCCTGGATGACGCTCCGGCCCAGCCGCTTGATGGAATCGGAAAAATCCAGGTGCACCGCCTGGCCTGTTGAGCCGACTCCGTATCCCTGGTCGCACATTTCTTTCGCCCGGCGGGATGCAACGTCGCGCGGCACAAGGTTCCCAAATGCGGGATACAACCGTTCCAAATAATAATCGCGGTCGCTTTCGGGGATCTCACCGGGAGGACGCTTGTCTCCCTTCTTCTTCGACACCCAAATCCTTCCGTCGTTCCGAAGGCTTTCCGACATGAGGGTCAATTTCGATTGATAATGTCCGCTCTCGGGGATGCAGGTGGGGTGAATTTGCGTGAAGCACGGATTCCCAAAGAGAGCGCCTTTCTTGTGGGCCCGCCAGATCGCCGTTGCATTGCTTGCTTTGGCATTGGTCGAAAGGAAAAAGGCATTGCTGTAGCCGCCCGTGGCGAGGACCACGGCGTCGGCCACGTAGGATTCCATGATTCCATTGATCATGTTCCGGGCGACAATCCCCCGCGCCTGCCCGTCGATGATGACCAGATCGAGCATCTCCCGTCGATCGAAGAACTTCACCGTTCCGGCATCCATTTGACGGACCAGCGCAGAATAGGCGCCGAGGAGCAGCTGCTGCCCGGTTTGACCGCGGGCGTAGAACGTCCGTGCAACCTGTGCGCCGCCAAAGGAGCGATTGTCCAGATAGCCCGCGTAGTCACGGGCAAAAGGAACACCCTGTGCCACGCATTGATCAATGATCGATCCGCTGACTTCAGCCAGCCGATAGACGTTTCCTTCGCGGGCCCGGTAATCGCCTCCCTTTACGGTGTCATGAAAGAGGCGCCAGACACTATCCCCGTCATTCGAATAGTTCTTCGGGGCATTGATGCCGCCCTGGGCTGCGATGCTGTGGGCGCGCCGCGGGGATTCGTGATAGGAAAACGCCAGGACGTTATATCCGAGCTCACCCAGAGTCGCTGAGGCAGACGCTCCTGCCAGTCCCGTCCCTACCACAAGAATGGTATATCTCCGCTTGTTGGCCGGGTTGACGAGCTTGAGATGGAACCGGTGGTTCGACCATTTTTGCTGAATCGGTCCGTCGGGTATTTTCGCATCGAGTTTCATGGGTTATTGCACTCCAAGAACAACTGCAGATGGGGTCGGGGGAGAGAAGAAATAAAAATACACCGGCAACGAAGCGAATCCGGCCGGGAGAACAAACCAAAACACGAACGCCGTCAGACCAAGGAGCCATTGGTATTTCTTGTGCATCAGGCCCAGGGTTTGAAAGGCCGACTGGAATCCATGCTTGAGATGATAGCCGAGCACAACAAGGGCAAAGAGATAGAACGCGCAGAACCATGGATCGGAAAATTTCTGGACAACGAGCTGGTAGGCCGTCATCGTTGTTCCCGTGACGCGCAGCGGGACAAAGAAGCTCCAGAGATGGACAACGAGGAACAGAAAGATCACACTTCCGCCCAGCATCGTAATGCGGGATGCCAGTTCCGCGTTCTCATCGAGCCGGTACTTCGCATACTTGACCGGCCGAGCCCGGCGATTCTTGATCCACACCACAAGAGCGCTCAGTGCATGCCCAAAGAGCGAGGCAAACAGGACCACTTCGATCACCCGAATCACGGGATTCGAAACAAGCCATTGGGAATACTCCTCATACAGGTGTCCGCCGTCATTGGCAAACAGGAGGAGGTTTCCGACAAGGTGTTCAACAAGAAAGAGGCACAGGAAGAGTCCGGTCAAACTCATCACTACTTTCTTGCCGATGGAGGATCGGTAAAACGAGACAAGACTGTTCATAGCGGGAATTGTTGATTGGTCGCTGGGGCTGACACGATGAGGATGAAGGTCAGTAGCGAGGGCCTTCGAAGAACAGAAAAATAGTATGGAAGAATTTCTGAAAAAGCAACAAACTGAGACAGGAACAGACTAGCTCACGACGCTCTCGCCGATGAAACGCCGGATGGAGAGCACACTTCCCAGGAACCCCAGGAGACACCCCACACCCACGATCAGCCCGTACGCGAACACTTCGACCCGGACAAAATCCGACATAGGGACCGAAAGCCATTGCTCGAGGTAGTTGAAGAGGACAAACACAACCCCGGACGCGAACAATCCGCCTACACAACCTTGAACAAGCCCTTCAACAATAAACGGGGTCCGGATGAAACTCCTGGTCGCCCCGATCAATTTCATGGACTGAATGATCTTTCGTTTCGCGTAAATTGCCAGACGAATCGTGTTCGCAACAAGAAAGATTGATGAGATCGTGATAAATAACCCGATTCCCAAGGCGCCCCACAGAAATGTCTTTGCTCTCTGATCCAGCATCTCGAGCAGGGCTTTCCGGTAGATCACATCTTCGACACCCCTGATCTGCTTCACATCATCGTACACGCTCGCCGCAGCGGCAGCAGTCTTGTATCCGTCAATCAGATAGATTTTGACCGAAGCCGGAAGCGGATTAAAGTCCAGCACGCGATAAATGTCTTCTCCGAACTCTTCTTCAAAGATCCTCGCGGCTTCTTCTTTTGAAATAAATCGAACCTCCCTTACTCCGGTCACCGCGAGAACCCTTTTTTCAATCGCTTCGACTTCATCGTTTCTCAAACCATCCTCGAGAAACGCCTCCATTTCCACTTTGTCTCTCAACGATTCAATGACGGAATTCGCATTGATGAGGAGGATGGTAAAGGAACTCAGGAGCAGCAGGGAGATCGAGACGGTGATGACCGCCGCGAACATTGAGAGTTTGGCTCTTTTGAAACCCGAGAATCCTTCTCTCAGAATGTAGCGGACTTGCATGCTCAACCCTGAATGGTTGTTCCTGTGGGGTAGGATCCGAACACACGCAAAAAGGTACTGACTTCTCCGAGATGATTCAAGGCGGCGCGCACTTTTTCCTCCCGCACGCTGCCCGAGATATCCAGGTAAAACAAATATTCCCACGGTTTCCCCAGCAGCGGACGAGATTCGATCTTGAGGAGATTTATGTCACGGAGAGCAAACACGGCCAACGCCTTGAAAAGTGCGCCGGGAATGTTCTGGGCCGCAAAAACAAGCGAGGTCTTACCGACCTTCAGGGGAGGAGCGGACCGCCGCGAGAGAGCGATGAACCTGGTGTAGTTGTGATGGTTGGTTTCAATGTTTCGCCGGACAACCTTAAGCTTGTACGTTCGTGCCGCCTGAGTACTGGCTATGGCCGCGGCGTCCTTTCGCCGCTCTTCGCGGATCATCTTCGCCGCCCCTGCCGTGTCGTAATAAGCCACGGTCTTGACCTTGCCGAATTTCCTCAGAAATGCCGCGCACTGGCCGAGAGCCTGCGGATGAGAATAGACAAACCGAATATCGTTTAGTTTGGCCCCTGGAAATGTCATCAAATGATGATGGATACGGAGCGTAATTTCGCCGGTGATAAAAAGATTGTGTTCCATCAAAAGATCATAAATCTCGTGGACGCTTCCGTGCACGGAATTTTCAATCGGCACAATTCCCAACCGTCCGCTCCCGGCAGTCGCAAAGGAAAACACGTCCTTGAACTGTTCCCTCGGCTTGAGACGGGCTCTCGTTCCAAAGAAGCTCGTTGCCGCTTCCTCGCTAAATGCCCCCGGCTCTCCCTGATAGCTTACCTGAATCATCTGTCACATCCATTCCTGTTCACAGTTCACTTCCCTGTTCTCAACGCTCTGTTGGAGGTAAACTAATCCGACTAAAAATTCGACTCATCCCGCCATCGTGAAATCATCCAGGCGTTCTCTGCCGCCAATCGTGTCAACGTCAGTGTCGCGTATCCGTCCACCCGGATGATATCTGTGGGATTGAAGGTCACGGTCAGATTGAAATTGCGGCTTACCATCGTCCTCGTGTCAGTCGAATCTGTCGAGATCGAAATGATGTTATTCCAGACCAGGTCCAGTCGCTGGACATTCCGAAACAGCTGGTGGGTAATGCGCATCTCCTCATCTCTTCCCCACGAGACATCGACACCGCGATCATAGTCCCGATACACAAACGAATAGTCGGAATAGATCAACTGACCGTAAATCGTTGTGTCCCTGAAGGTATAGGAAGCTTTGATGTTCTGAAAAATCCCATCAATGGTTTTGGTATCCCCCAGAATCGAGTCACCCGTCGCGGGGCTGTCGTCGAACGCGGGCGCAAAGGGATTGCAGGCTATGATGAGCAGCAGCCCCGGGAAGAGTCGTATGGCTCTCAGTGACTCAGACATCAGAGGTCAGAGATCAGAGATCAGAGATCAGAAGTCAGCCCTTCGACACGCTCAGGGCTGACGGTGAGCGAAGTCGAACCGTCAGAGATCAGAGGTCGGAGGTCAGAAATCAGAGATTCAGCCAACCATCAATTATCAATGAGCAATATATCAATTGGTAATTGCTCATTGCAAATTGCTCATTGCCCAAATTCCCCTTTGAGATCGCTCCAGGTGAAATCGCCCGGCTGGATTGCCAGATCCACCCATCTCCAGATCACCCAATTTTGGACGTTGTCTTTGCGGAGATAGAACTGCGCCCTTCCCTGGGCCGTTTGTGCGACATTCGGTTTTAAATGCGGAACTGTCAGTTGATACGTAGCCTCGAATTGCGCGGAATCGGATCCGACGCTTTGGGAAGTGAAACTCAGGGTCAGTGAAGGGACTGCGCTCGATTGAAGCTGCGACTTGAGATTATCAAAGTATCGGACCTCCGCCTGCCTTGACCAGCTTAAGAAGACGCCGCTGTATTTGGATGCCGCCTGCGCCGTCGGCTCAAACACAAACGACCTCCCTGCCGTCACCGAATCGGAAAACGACTTCCCATAGTTCAGCGAGCTAAGGTCATTGAATGCGTTGGACATGTTGGAGAACACCAGTGAGGGCTCGGTCGGCGGAGTGAAATTCGCGCTTGGCTGAACCGGGTCCTCCGGGCCCCGCGTATCAAAAAGGCCGCAACCGCAGAGGAACAGAACACCCGCGAACAGGCCTATGAGCGTTTCCGGCCTCATCGTGTCTTAGACTGCAATCCGCCCCTCAAGAGCTCGTGAGAGTGTGGCCTCATCGGCATATTCGAGATCTGACCCCACAGGCAATCCCCGCGCAATACGGGTAACCTTCGCCCCCAATGGCTTGAGGAGCTTAGACAAATACAGGGTCGTCGCTTCTCCCTCGACGTTCGGATTCATCGCCAGTATAACTTCCTCAACACTTGAGCCTGTAAGTCGGCTCAAGAGCTCTTTGACCCGCAGCTCCTCGGGTCCGATCCCATCAAGGGGCGAAAGCGCTCCTCCGAGGACATGATACAACCCCTTGAATTCATTGGTTTTTTCAAGCGCGAGCACGTCACTGGGCTCTTCGACCACATTCGGTAATATTCGAACAGACGGAGCAGTAGCGCACCTTGTCCTTTGCATTCACCAGGGCCTTTGCCAGCGACACAACTTCTTCCCTGTTCATCTTGAGAACGTACAAAGCCAAACGGTGTGCGGTTTTTCTCCCTATGCCCGGAAGTTGTGCAAAATGCTCGGCCAGTTGCTCAACGGATTCAGCAGTGTAAGTCATGGAGAGGAGAAGTTGAGGTTGAGGTTAAGGTTGAGGGTCTTAAAGGCCTGGGAGGTTCATGCCGGGAGGGATGATTCCTTGTGTGACCTTCTGCATTTCCTGTTGTGCCATGGCGCTTGCCTGCTCCAGCGCCTTGTTTGCGGCCGCCACAACAAGATCCTCCAGGATGTCCTTCTCCTCCGGCTTGACGACTTCCTGCTCGATTTCAATTTTCACAATCTGCTGTTTGCCGTTCGCCGTGACCTTCACCATTCCCCCGCCCGCATCCGCCGTCACGGTCTTCTGTTCCAACTCCGCCTGAACCTTTGCCATCCGTTCCTGCATTTCTTGGATTTGCTTCATCATCGCCTGCATGTTTGGCATTCCACCTTTCAGCATCACGCTCTCCTTGCTGGTTTTCTGTTCGGGATTCAATATACTTCGAATTGGAGGGAGAATCAACGTATCGCCGCAGTGTTCCCTCAGTTCTGGAGCAGACCTTTCCCCCTTTTTTCGCGCCTCATCATAGCGATTTCCGTCGGCAGTCGCGATTATTTTGATTCTCCTGAGCCGACGGATTTGAGCCTGAGGCTCATTCGCCTTGGGCGAACATCCGACGGCATGATCGCCGGCAGATACGGCAAAGCCAGACTTCCATGACCACTGCATTACCGTTTATTGACTTTCCTGCAAAATCAAAGTATATTCATATCGACCCGGAGCTTCATCCCGGGTCGTTTTTTCATAGCCATTCCGCGATAGCTCAATGGTAGAGTCCCGCCACCTCTCGACAAGCTCAAAGGCGGGATTTCGACCCGCCACCTTCGGTGTCGGGTCTCAACATGCGGCAATCGCACCGTTCTTTTCAGATATTCCGCGATAGCTCAATGGTAGAGCATGCGGCTGTGACAATCGCAGCTTTCCCGAGCAATCGGGATTGAAAAACCGGGTGAATTCAGGGAAGCCTAATCTCCGCCCAGCGGAGGATGGTAATCCTGAGCGAAGTCCCGCGAAGAGGAACGCTTTTAGTAGCGGGAAACGTGCAGAGACTAGAGGATGAGGATCTCACCAATAAGCCTCACAAGCGCCCGGCCCCTGAGCGAGTGCCACGTTTTTTGTGGCACGAGTCGTAGGGTGATGAGATAGTCCGGACCACAGCGAAAGTTGTGGAACATCCGTAACCGCAGGGTTGTAGGTTCGAGTCCTACTCGCGGAGCCGTTCGACTCACCCGTTCCCCCAGGCTTGTGCAAGGGGGAACGGGTTTTTGCTTTTTAGGGGAAACGGGTTCGCTCACGGCTCCACTCGCTCCGATAATCGAATGAGCCTGAGCGAGCCACGCTGAAAGCGGGGCGAGTCGAAGGCCCGATACAACTGCACTTTCGGAGAGAAATGCCGGCTTGGTTTTATGCGCTCCGTTTGTCTTCAGGTTCTCTGTATCTCGGTTCCACGAGGAGGTTTCAGAAGCGAATAAAAGATCATTTCGCAGGCACCGGATCCAGAACGACCCGTCTGGATCCACCCGTTTCCGTCGCCTATTCCGAGGAGTTCAAATCATACAAAGAAGCCTATCGGCGCGAGCAACAGGTGAAACGCTGGAGCCGCGCAAAGAAAGAGGCCCTCATTCGCGGTGATTTGGCTGAGATGAGACGCTTGGCAAGAAGAAGGAAAAGATGAAAGCAATCCTGCCTATGTCGCTCACGGGATTTGATTTAGTCGAAGTTCCCCGTTCCGCACCCCTGGCGAACGCCCAGACAATCTTCAAGACTCTCCAACACGGTCTTAAGAATTTGCTGCCAGGCAACTCAGTCGCCTCCAGTTGCAATCCTCACAGTAAAGAAAACCCCGCGGCCTCAGGGGGCCCGCGGGGCTTTTTCTCATCGTCGAGATCGCTTACTTGGTCACGGAAGCGAGAAGTTCTTCCTCAACCGCTTTCTTCATCGCATCTTTTGGCAACGCACCGACCGCCATCTTCGGCTGACCTTCCATCGGCACAAAGAGAAGTGACGGAATGCTTCTGATTCCGAACGCCCCCGCCAGCTCCTGCTCCTCGTCGGTATTGATCTTGTAGAAGTTGACTTTCCCCTCGTATTCTTTCGAGAGTTCCTCGATCACCGGCGCCACAGCGCGGCACGGACCGCACCACGGAGCCCAGAAATCGATGACGCAAGGAAGGTCGCCTTCAAATTTCCATTCTTTGTTTTGTTCGTAATTGAACACTTTCTGAAGAAAGGTGTCCTTATTCAAATTCTCAGGCATGAAGCCTCCTGTTCGTTCTTGATGTGAGAGTTACATTCGTTCAATGACATTCTTGAGCCGCATCCGGATCTCTTCCGCGACGGATCGGATCGTCGGGTTCTCCACGATCGCCGTCATGGTGATGGGATCAAACGCGGAAACGACGGCCCCTCCATTCTTTTCGTAGACGATGACATTGCATGGGAGCAAAAGCCCGATCTCTTCCTCTGCCTGAAGAGCTTTGTGGGCAAAAGGAGGATTACAGGCACCCAGGATGACGTAACGCTTGAAATCCACATCCAGTTTCTTCTTGAGCGTTTCCTTGACGTCGATCGTCGTGAGAACGCCGAAACCTTCCTTCTTGAGCTCGTCCGTCACTTTTGCAACAGAGGCGTCGTAGGAAAGGTTCACAGATTTGGAAAATCCATACTTCATTTTGATCGCTCCTTCGAGTCGTTTTCGCGTCTCGGTTCGGACCAGGAGATGAGAAAAGATCCGATCAGCGCTCCGTACGCGGTGCCGGACCAAGCGTTACTCGTGATGGGGCAGGTACCGGAAACGCATCCCACGAAGTGGTAATACGCATACCCTCCGGCCGCACCCAGCAGGACCGGTACCAGTCGCTTTCCCCAGGTTATGATGTCCGATTTTGAAAATTCCATTCGGTGATTCCGCCCTTTTGAACTCATGCAAACGCGTTCCAAGCCGAACATGCCGATCCGTTTTATTGGATGCAGGAATTCGAGAAAGGATTCGGGGGAGTCTGAATCACGATTTTCAGGATGAAAGGATTACCAGGATTAAGTGTCGGGATCCGGATCAATCTCGACCATTAACCCCGCCTTCGAAAACCCTCCTCAGACCGCAATTCGCTTAAGAGTGGGGCTCTGCCTCTTTACACGCAGGTGCGCGTGGTTACGACCCGGGCTCTAGAAGTCCGACATTTACCGGGAAACTCCATTGCAAATGTCGGACTTCTACCACCCCAGAAGCCTTCTTTCAAGCGCCTGGATTTCCCGTTTCCTTGTTGCGTATTGATTCAAATACCTGCGGTAGCTGGCCGCGCTGCCATAAAACTGTTTCCGAATTTCATTCCCCGCTCTATCTTGACACCAAACGTTGCAATCGGAAAACTCCCACTCCTCAGGATGTTGAACAAGGCGGGCGATGACCGGATTCAGATGTATATACGGAATGACCTCAATGAGGTGCTTGTCATCTCGAATCAACTTTGCCTGGTAGTCATCCTCGAAGAGATGCCCACTGGTCTTATGCCACGAATGAAACGACTTTACATATGATGTGGAGAACGATCTCATAACATTGGAAAAATCGAACTTCTGGAGGATGAGGATGAGAAGATGAAAGTGATTGGGCATCAGACAGTATGCAACCAATCGTATTCTTTCTTCAGAAAAATACTTTCTGAATGTCCGAAGAAAGAATCTGAAATTTTCGCGGGTCCGAAAGATAGACTGCTTGTTATTGCCGCGATTGTAAAGGTGGTAGAAATGATCTGGAAGGATCTCAACGGATCGCGTCCCCATGGCGGCCCCCATATTTTCAATTGAAAGTCCGCCATTGTGCTTAACGGATCACTGAAAATGTCGGACTTCGGTAAGTTACGCGATGAAAGCCTACGAGGCAAGTGTAGAAGTCCGACTTCTTACTTGGTGGAGCATTTGTAGAAGTCGGACTTCTACAAATGTAACTTAGCATCCCTCTTTTTTCTTTTTCTTGGTACCGCCGGGCACAACAACCGGCGAAGGCATTTCCAGTTCCGGCATCGTCATCCGTGGAGCAAAGCGTTCCTCGCCTCCGGATCGCGGAGCTCCTCCGAAGAACTTGCTGACTTCTTTCATCTTCTCAAAATCCGCATTACCATTCCCATCAGGGGTCGGAAACAAAACCCGGTCTTTCCACTCTTCCATTCCGCCGCTCAGAATGTACACTCCCCTGAACTTCCTTGCGTTCAGCAAGAACCACGCCTGCGCCGAATGGATACCACCGTCGGAATAGAGAATGATCTTCTCATTTCTCTGAATCGGGTATCGGTCCAACTCGCCCATTGTTACTTGTTCGGCGCCGGGAAGATGATACTCGGCATACTCTTCTGCGCTGCGCAAGTCGAGAAGCCGGAAATCCGACTTCCCTTGTATGATCCAGTCCGCCAGTTCTTCCGGTGTCACATGATCAACCTCGCGCTGCACAAGAACCGCGAGTTCAGACGTGTTCAGGGTCGCCGTCGATCCCGAGTACGGGTTCCCGGCAAATAGGGCAAAGAAGCCAAGCAACCTGTGATTGCGGCCATTTTCTGATTCAGTGTCGAGTTCTGCATAATCCTTTTCATGACTGACTCCAGATTCCTTTCGGTCCGATCTTCTTTTCCAGCCAGCTTGCACCCGCGAATCCTCCGAGAGTTGTCGAGATTTTGACATGTAAACGGGATTTCTTCCAAAGGTCTGGAAACTGCTTCTCAGAACTGAAAAGAAAATAGGCTGAAAGGCCGAAAGGAAACCAAACCGGGACGGAGGCTGACTCTCCCTTGAAGCCGAAGGGATTCCTTCTTATCATCTCCAGCATCGATGGCCACTCGATCACATCCTGAAACCAAAGAAGACCTGGAACTCATTGGCCAGGCAGCTCACGGCGATGAAGGGGCATTCACCCGCCTTGTGTCGAAGTACGAATCCGTTGTGTACCGCTTCGCGTTTCAGGTGTGCCGTGATGAGGAGAAAGCTGCTGAAACGCTTCAGGATACGTTCATCAACGTGTATCGAAAGCTGAAGCAATTCGATCGGAAATCGCGATTCACGACATGGCTCTATCGGATCGTCGCCAACAACTGCCTGATGAAAAGAAGGCGACGGAAGCTGGACGCGGCTTCTGTGTCGATTGATGTTCCCGAGGGGTTCCGTGCCATCCCGTTAAGGGATGAGGAGGGAGACGTTATCCAAACCGTCCCCTCCTGGAAGGAGACTCCGCTGCACACGGTTATGGATGGAGAATTACGGGATCAACTCGACAGGGCCATCAAGCGGTTACCTATGGCGTATCGAATAGTCTTCGTGTTGCGGGACATTGAGGAAAAAAGCGCGGAAGAAACGGCTCAGATCCTGAAGCTTTCGATTCCAGCCGTGAAATCGCGCCTGCGCCGGGCAAGGATGTTCCTCCGTGAGCGACTGAACGGGTATATGAAAGCATGAAAACAAGATTGATCAAGGTCCGCGACTGCCGCGACGTTGCCCGTCATCTCTGTGAGAACCTGGATTACGAGATGAATTCCCGGGAATGCAGGGAAATTCGGCGGCATCTCAAAGAGTGCCCGAATTGCAGTGCCTACCTGGACAGCCTCAAAAAAACAGTCAGGCTCTACCGGAAACTCCCTGATCCCCGGGTCCCATCAAAGGTCAGGAAGAAACTTCACGCCGTGCTTAAATTCGGATCGGGCGGTCGATGAACCGAAGTTGAACATGGGTCTTCCCGACTTGTGGCCACAAGATTCGAACTTGTCATAGTTCAGATGGCAAGGAATTCATCGATACTTGGATCGAACGTGAAGCCATGGACCCCGTCGCCGGTCGCATAGACCAGCATGGTGGAGCGACCCCATCCCCAGCCTTCCCCTTTGTCAGGGGAAGGAGTGAATTTCGCCGTAGTGTCTGAAAAGCGATTTGTGAGATTATGTGACTTCTTCTTTTCCCCTGACGAATTCACTGTGCTTCGCAATGCAAATCCCCCTGAATCCCCCTTTACGAAAGGGGGAGAGATAAAGCTCACTCCTTCATTATTCGACATTCGACGTTCCCGGCCCGCCTTATCAGATCTTCTGGCCGAGGGCATTATTCGATATTGTTCTTCAATAATATCAAATGTAGAACACTAAATGATGAATGTTTTCGGTCGGTTTGATAATCCGACCTATTGTTGTAGCTCGGATTGGCCTGCTCTGCCGAAGCGGAGCGAAGGCGAGTAATCCGACTGATGGGCTCTCGGAGTCGGAATGACATTCCGACCTACACCTCAGAACATTCGACGTTCCTGGCCCGCCTTGTCAGACTCTTATGGCCGAGGCGGGCATTATTCGATATTGTTTTTCAATATCGAATGTAGAACACTGAATGATGAATGAAGAAATGGTTCACCGGCCCACGAGTCAGAATGATCCGCCTACCACGGGGGACGAAACGAGGCGGGCTGGCATTCCGATCTAAACGCCGGCTCTTCTCCGCGAATCCTTTTCCTTATCGAAGCATCAAATTCCTTGAAACCTGTTACCTAAGAACAATTCTCATGATCGGAGATAATCTATGAAACACAACATGGGGTCAGCGGATCGGATTCTTCGGAGTGCGATTGCCCTGACAATCGGCGGTCTGTACTTCGCCGACTCAATTTCCGGAACAACGGCCATTATCCTGGGCCTGCTGGCTGTAATTTTCCTCTTCACAGGTTCCGTGGGCTTCTGTCCTTTGTATGCGCCCTTCAAGTTCTCCACCAAGAAAGTGCAGAAGTCAGTTTAGGAGCGGTAAATCTTGCGCAAACGGACGGCCGGACATCGGGTATGGCTGTCCGGCATCAGTCAATGAAACAACATCGCGATCCTCCACGGTCCGCCATCGGATGCCTGCAAACGGCGCGGCATATCACCGACCATCTGAATGCTTCTCTCCATAAGAGATCGCACCAACAGGTCCGGTTCCATCTGGAACATTGTCCAAATTGCTCAGCCTATCTGGACAGTCTGTTGAAAACCGTGAGTCTCTACAGGATGTATCCGCTTCCGCGGCGTATTCATCGAACCGTTATGGAGCGCCTGGCCCGGCATCGGATATTCGCCAGAGGCGCCAGCCCGCCTCCATCAGGCCCGGACTTAGGCTGGCGGGAATGAGCCTTTGGCTCAAATCCGACACCTTGTAGAGTCCGATTCGTAATCGGACCTCACAAGCCTTCGTGTCCGGTCGCGGACCGTACTCTACAACGTTGTTGTTTAGGGAACAAAAAATCCCCCTTCGGGGGATGGGTAAAGAACGAGCAATGATGCGGGCTGGGGTTTTCACCGATGGCGATGATGTGGCAATCACCTTTTATCACACCGTCCTTGAGAACACATTCTCCTTCTTCATCGATTTCAAATAAGCATCGAAACACATGGCGATGTTGCGGAGGAACAGCCGCCCGGACTCGGTGACAGTGATTTTCTCGATCGTGTGTCGTACAAGGCCGGCGTCGATGTACTGCTGGAGACCCGTCAATGCGCCATCAAAATATTCATCAAAGAGTACGTTGTACCGGTCCTCCACATCCTCTTTGATCACCTCCAGATCACACATCAACCGCATAATCACATACTTCCTGATCTGATCATCCCTTCCCATGCGGTACCCGAGAGACGTTGCGAAGTGGCCGTTATGTACCGCGCCTTCGTACTCTCTCATACTCTTGTAATTCTGCGCGTACACAGGACCGAAGTGTGAAATGGAGGACAATCCAAACGCGTAGAGATCCGCACCGGCATGAGTTGAATAGCCCTGGAAGTTCCGGTGGAGTTGCTTTCTGCGTTGCGCAACGGCCATTTCGTCGTCGGGTTTTGCAAAATGATCCATCCCGATGTACACGTAACCGGCCGCGATGAACGTATCGATCGTTGATTTCAGGAGTTGCAGCTTCGTTTCGGCCGAAGGAAGATCTTCCGGGTGGAGGAGCTTTTGGTGCGGCTTCATCCAGGGGACGTAGGCAAAATTGAAAACAGCGATTCTGTTTGGAGAGAGTGTGACCACTTTGTCAAGGGTCTTTTGAAAGGATTCAAGCGTTTGAAGAGGCAGCCCGTAGATGAGATCGATGTTGATGCTCTCGATGCCGATGGTCCGTGCCCAGTCGATCGCATTGCGGGTCAGGCGTTCGGGCTGGATTCGGTGCACCGCGCGCTGGACGCGTTCATCGAAGTCCTGCACGCCAATACTGATTCGATTGACCCCTCCGCTGCGGAACGCCCGCATATGGTTGAATGTCAATCCCCTTGGATCGATCTCGACGCTGAATTCCGCGTTTTCTTCGAACCGGAACTTCCGCCGAACGAAAGTCGCCAGGTCGTCGATTTCGGCCGGACTCAGGTACGACGGCGTCCCTCCGCCCCAGTGCATTTGGACCACCGGGCGCTGCTTGTTCATATAGAAAGCGGTCTTCGAGACCTCCTTCTTGAGAAGGCCGAGGTACTTCTGTATTCTTCCTCGCTCCGAAGTAACAATGGTCGTGCAACCGCAAAAATAACAGAGTGTGTCGCAAAAGGGAATGTGGAAATAGAGCGAAAGGGGACTCCGGTTCTCGTCGTTGTTGGTGATCAGATCCACCTCGAAGCGCTTGGCATCGTACTCCGATGAAAACAGGGGCGCCGTGGGATAGCTTGTGTACCGGGGACCCGGCTTATCGTATTTTTTCAGAAGGGAAAGATCAACAGATGAGAATTCCGGGGGCATCGCATCTCCTTTGCGTTAAATTCGCTCCGCAAACAAAATGCCATAGGAGGAATTGCCCTTTTCAGGTCGCTTTCCACTTTCAAAAAAGACCAAATTTCGCACAAAAGCTAAGGAATTTCCCAATTTCGGGAAATGGGGGTCACTTCCCGGCAAGCACATCCCTGATGTGCCGGAGCAGGACGGAAGGCGTGTACGGTTTCTGGATGAAATGGTGAATGCCGACTGCATGAAGTTTGTTTTTCACATTCGGATCGAAGTAGCCGCTCGCGACGAGGATTCTCGGTTTCCCCTTTAGCCTCCGCATTTGCATCAGCGCGTCCAGCCCGCTCAATTGAGGGAGTTCAAGGTCCATCACGATCACATCGGTCTCTTTCCCGAATTTTCGGAATGATTCCACTGCTTGCAACCCATCACCGGCACCGATCACCTTGTACCCTTTCGACTGAAGGGCGAGCTCCATAAGAAACCGGAGGTCCTCTTCATCCTCGACAAACAAGATCGTCTCGCTGCCTCCTTCGATGTCCTCAACATCTTCAAACACCTTGGTCCCGGGCACCGCCTCGACCGGGATCACCGGAAAGAACAGTTGGAATGTTGTGCCAAGGTTGGGAGTGCTTTCGACGTGTATGAACCCGTTATGTCCTTTCACAACGCCGTACACCACCGCAAGGCCGAGACCTGTTCCGTGTCCGCGTCCTTTCGTGGTAAAAAATGGTTCAAAGATTCTCTCCTTCGTCGCTTTGTCCATCCCCGTCCCCGTATCAGCCACCGAGATCGTGACATAATGGCCCAACGGAACATCGGATCGGATCTCCCTTAGTTTTGCACCGTCATCGAGGAGAGTACTGACCTCCAACATCCCGCCGTTCGTCATTGCGTCCCGTGCGTTGACGCAAAGATTCAGCAAAGCCTGATTAAGTTGATTCCGATCGGCGGAAATAAGCGGAATATCCTTCCGGAGATTCAGATTAAAGGTGATCACTCTCGGGAAAGTTTCCTTCAGCAGGTTGACCAGTCCCCTCGTCACCTCATTGATATCGATCGGCTCAAAATGGATCTCGGTTTTACGTGCAAATGTGAGGAGTTGCTTGGTCAACCCAGATCCGCGTTCTACGGCCTGGAGAATCATCTCACCAATCTTCCTTCTCCCCTCTCCATCGCTGCTCTGCAGCTTCAGCCGGGAAGCAGACACCATAATGATGCTCAGAATATTGTTAAAGTCGTGGGCGATCCCCCCGGCAAGCGTTCCAATCCCTTCCATCTTCTGTGACTGTCGTAATTCCTCCTCCAGACGCTTCCTCTCGGTGTTGTCAAAGACATAGCCTTTCAACTCAATCAGTTCTCCTTCTTTGTTGAACGTTCCGATGACGTTCTCGATGATGTGAACGGGTTTCCCGTCACGCCTCCTTGCCTCCAATTCATAGTTCTCCAGCCGTTTCCGTTCACGGAGGAGACGGAGAAACGCTTCCCGGGACTGCGCGCTGCTGTGGAAAGCGCTCGCAGGGGTTTTGAGCACCTGTTCCACCGAGTCATAGCCAAAGATTTTTGCAAACATCGGATTACAGGCGAGGATCTTGCCGCTCGGGCTCGAGATGAAATCCCCTGTGAGATCGTCCTCGAAGAAGCTCCGGTACCGGTCTTCGCTCTTCCGCAGTCCCTCCTCCGCGCGCGTCCGTTCGGTGATATCTGTGAGGGCGCCAACGATCGCAACGGTCTTTCCGTCACGAACGACAGGCGCCTCATTGACCTCAACCCAGATCTTCCGTCCGCGCTTTCCCATGAGTTCAAGCTGATACGTGGGCTGACGCTCCCCCGTGTCAATTGCTCGCTGCGTCGATGCGACTCCCCGGGCATTCACCGGATGATCCGTCACAAAGTCCGTCCACTTCACGAGAGCTTCTTCGGGTTCACAATCAAGGAACAGGCGCGTTTGCGGGCTGACGTAGGTTAAGACGTGGTCCGGCGTATGGGAATAGAAGAGATTTGTGCTGTGCTCCACGATGTCGCGCAGTCGCTGTTCGCTCTTCCGCAACGCGGATTCCGTTATCTTCTGACGGGTAACGTCACGAAGAATCCCACGGTACGCGACCACTTTTCCTGTTTCGTCGCGGACTGCGGATGCCGTCTCGAGCACGACGATGACGTCGCCGGTCTTTCGCTTCAAGCGCGATTCGAAGTCTTTGACAAATCCCTGACGTTCGAGCTCCCGTTCGAATCCGGTCCGCTCAGCGGGATCGACAAAAACATCCTTCTTGATATCGATCGCAAGCAGCTCCTCTTTCGAATTGTACCCGAACAAGGAGAGGCCGGCGGGATTCATGTCAACGAACTTTCCTTCCGGCGTGCTGATATAGACCGCGTCTTTCGATTCCTCGAAAAGCGACCGGTACTGCTGTTCCGACCGGATCCGGGCAAGTTCGGCGTCTTTCCGCCCGGTGACATCCCGGAAACTCCATACTCTCCCCGCGCTTTTTCCGCCAATCCGCTGCGGTTTCGAGAAACGCTCGAACACACGTCCGTCTTTGAACTCGATCATGTCGAAACTCTCGGCTTCCGGGAGTTGATAGAGCTCCCTCACCTTGGACAGGAACTTTTCCGGCTCTTTCAATTGACCGATGACAAACTCAAGAGCCCGATCATCCATTTTCGATTCAAGAATGTCTGCCGGGATGTTCCACATCCGTGCGAACTGCTGATTCAAGCTGACGATTTTCCCCTCCCTGTCGACAACGAGAATACCGTCTGCAGTGGACTCCAGTGTGGCTTCGAGCAGGGAGAGTGTTCTCCTCAGATCTTCTTCCCCCTTTTTTCGCTCCGTAATATCTGTCGCGACTCCAATCAAAGCAACCACCTTCTCTTCCTCGTCGCGTATCACTCCCGTGGACAAATAGATCGGAAAATCAGTCCCATCTTTTCTCCTGTTGATGATCTCCCCGTGCCATCCGCCCTTCACGGTTGCAGGATAGATTGGGGCAATGATGTCGGGCGAATTGCGAGGCGACCGAAGCGCAGCAATGTTCCGACCGAGGATCTCGTTTCGATCATAACCGTAGATCCTCGAAAAGGCCTCGTTGACAAAAATGATGGTTTCCTCCAGATCGGTAATGCAGACCGCCTCGAGAATGCTATGCAGGGCATGACTGAGGAGCGTCTTTTCGCGTTCAGATCGCTCCTGCTCGGTGATATCATACGAATTCACCACGACGCCCCGCACAACGGGATCATGAAGAAGATTGGTCCCGGTGACCTCGAGCAGCCTCCAAGAGCCGTCTTTCAACCGAAACCGGAGACGAAGATTTGCCGTGAATCCCGGGACAGCGATCCCTTTACGGAACACCCCCAGGGCGCCGGGAAGGTCTTCGGGATGGATGAAGTCAAAAACGTTCTTGCCAATGAGTTCATCCTGTTTATATCCCAGGAGCCTCATCACGGCCGGACTTTCAAAAACAATAGTTCCGTTCTGATTCAAAATGGTGATGAATTCCGAGGCATGCTCAAGCAACGCCAGAAGAAAGCTTTCACGAAACGAGGCTGAATCGGACGGTGGGTGGGCGTTTTTGTTTGGAGCGAGCCGGCTGAACCGTTCTTTCAGCCGCAATCCTGTGCGGACGATCGCGGCAACGATGGTATCACGCATTCTCATTGATCCACTCTTGCTTAAGGTAGAGAAGAGCCCTCCAAAAGGCAAAGGCAGGATGCAGACCCCGACTTGTTTTGAGCGGGAAAACGACCGGCGGACATCATCCCCAGCGTTCCGCGGCCTCACGCATAAGCAGCAATTTGCTCCTCTCGACGCCCGGAGCCACGGAACACGCCGTGCTGAGAATATACCCTCCCCCCTTCTTCCCAACCTTCACTTTTTTCTCAAGATCGGCCAGGATTTCATTTTCCCCTTTCAACAGCAGCGTATGGACGGAGTCGACGTTCCCTTTGATAAAGCCGCGACCCTCTGTTCGCTCTTTTGCTTCTTCCAGATCCACGTCGCCGAGCGGGGGCGGGTCAAGACATTCAATTCCATCCACACCTGCATCGAACATCAGGTCCAGCCTGTCGCCGACCGACCCACAGGTGTGCGTGTAAATCGGAACCCCGTGACGGTGGGCGGCCGCGGCAACGGCCGATTCGTGCGGAAGCACAAACCTTTGGTAGAAATCCCTCGAAATGAACGCGGAGCCGGCAAAGGGGGAAGAGATCTTGATCGCGTCAACCGACGTGGCGCACATCTCTTCCACAAGTGTTGAAACAAGACCGGTGAAGCGGGAAAGAACCGTCAACGATTTCTCAGGCTCCCGGAGAAGGCCAACCAGTCCTCCCTCGTAACCAAAAAGATCCAGGAAATAATCGAAGGGTGAAGTGACCTCCCCGTGTACCGAAATATCCCCCCCGCTTTTTTCTCGTACCATCCGGAAAACGTCGAATCGGTGAGAGGAATGAATCTGAAAATGAAGCCCGAGCGAAACGGGAATGTAGTCCAAAACCTCCGGGAGAAGGGACGGATCAAACGATTGGAGGGAAGGGGAATCGGTGCGAATCTCGGTTGTGGGCCGGGGGAGATTGTCGGTCGGATAGATCATTTGATGCCCATCTGTGAATGTCACCACATTTCCCTCCTCTGAGGGTCCTGTGGAAGCGATTGTGCTGCGCCAGTCCGGGTCATGGCCATGCAGGCTGACAAGAATTCCGTCAAAACCGTAGATGGAGCGCAGTCGTACCAGGCCGTCGGAAAACGTGACCGGGTCATGCCAGAACTCAAGGGGAGACACACCGAGCTGCAGCAGCATATGACCGATGCTCATCTGGCACATCACAGGAACCCGGTCAGGCGTCCCGCGCCGCATTGCAATCTTCATACGATCACGGGAAGTCATATCTGGCCAGAGGCGGTTCTTCTTGCAGAGAAAGTGATTTTGTTGTCATTCATCAGTTATTCTGATCTTCAGGTTTCCTGGCGATCAGGACCAGGTCTTTCGATTCGGCGGGATCAAAGTTGTCCAGGGCAATACTGCCGAACGGCTTGACATCAATGAACCCGGCTCCGGCAACAAGGGAGAATAACTCCTCCCGCAGAAGCGGGCGCAGGCGGACCGACCGCTGCGACTGCACAGGGATGCCGTTCGGCCTCTCGATCGTCTGAATCGTGAAAGTGATATCATCTTTGCCGTACTCATAGAGCCTGACAAAAGTCTTCCCCTTCACTTCTTTTACGCTCTGAATTCTCTCCCTCTCTTTGAGAATCCGATCATAATTCAAGTTCTGGAGGAAGAGAATGCCCCCCGGTTTGAGGACCTTGAAGAAGTTTGAGATCGATAACCGGAGATTTTTTTTCGAAAGAAGATGGGCGAGCGAATTCCCCAGGCAAAACACCCCATCCACCTTTTCCCTCACAGACGTTGCAAGCGATTGGAATTCCTCCTGCATGATGTTCACGGAGAGGTTCATCCGTTTTGCGTGGCCCCTCACCTGCTCAAGCATTGCCGACGAGATATCGACGGCTGTGACCCGAACCCCGAGTTGAGCGAGGAGGAGGGAATGAAAGCCGGTACCACATCCCGCATCGACAGCCGAGCCGATATTGTATTTCTCGACAAACATGTGAAAAAACGGCCTTTCGCGAACAAAGCGCCGGTCAAATTCCGTCATCGTATCATAGTCATAGGAAAGCGCGTCGTAAAAATCGGCCGCGGGCGCTGTTCTATCAGTCGTTGGGTCCATAAGAGGGTACCTCCCCTCGGAAATGCTGATACACGGGCTCGTGGAGTTTCTGAAACCGCCGGGCATATTCAGCATCAGTCAGGCTGTTCTGCCAGTGTCCGGCGAGCATCGCCAGGCCCGTTACGGCGGCAAACACGCCTGCCACGAGGGTGCCTATCACCCAGGACGGTATCGCATTTCCCGACATGCCGGCTTTCAATGCGAGCGTGTTCTTAACCGGACAGACCTCAACGCACTCAAGGCAGCTCATACACTCGTCGCTCCAGACCCTCCCCGCCTTGTGAACGTTGATTGCCGAAGGGCAGGCGCGGGTGCATAATTCACAATCGATGCACGTCTCCTTGTTGCGTGTGATCTTCAACGGACTCAGCCAGCCAACAATGCCGAGCAATGCACCGTACGGGCACAAATAACGGCACCAAAAATTCTTGATGACAACGGAAAGAGCAATCAGAATAAGGATCGTCCAGAGAGCGAACGAGGTGATATTTGCAAAGAAGAGATACATCTTGATGTCGGCAACTTTGTTGTACGGGCTTTCAATGAAATTCCTGAGCCCCGGGACATCCATTTGCCAGATGGAAAAGACGAAGTAAAACAGGAGAAGGTATTTGAGAGACCTGAGCGGATAGTCGAGCCAACGAGGAATCAGGAGTGTTTTTCCAAACAGTTTCTGGCCGGCCGTCCAGAGAGACTCGCTCAGGGTCCCGACCGGGCACAACCAACTGCAGAAGGCCTTCTTGATAACAATGCTTACCATGATGATGGCGAGAAGAATGAAGATTGAGGCAGGATGGATGGTATTGATGATGCCGGTTTGCATCCAGTACTTGAGGCTCATGAGCGCGCTGATCGGGAGAAAGCCCTCGACGCCCGCGGGGCGGCCCGGGGAGGGACCAATGCCACCGGAGGTCCCCCACTCCATGAACAGGTAGAATTCCACGCCGATCCAGACGCAGAGGAGCGCAACCACCAACTGTACCATGGAACGAAGGAACTGGGAATCTTCTCTCAGTCTCAGCAAGAAACGTTTATATCGATGGGGCTCCAGAGAGAAGTCCGTTTTTCTGCGGCGTTGTTCGGGCGGGATTTTCTTGACCGACCGGGGGCCACCTTGCCGGGCAACCTTCCGGAGAAAAGAATTGCTGACGGTGGAAGCACGCGGAAGGACTTCAGATTCTTTTGGCGTTCTTTGCATTGTTTCAGGTTTTTTTATCCGAAATTCGTTCAAAAAAAATCAATCTAAAAAGATCCTGTACCCAGTTTTTTTCATCTCGCGTGCCCCCTGTGCAATGCTCTTGCTGACAAGCATCCCGTAGATATTATCCCTGAGCCCTGTCCACTTTTCGTGAACAGAGCATGGAGTCTTCGAGGAACACTCCGGAAACCCGAGAACGCACTTATTGGTGAACTCGATCCCATCGATGGCCTCGACGACGTGAAAGAGGGTGACATCTTTGGCCGGCATTCCGAGACAAAATCCGCCCTTCGGGCCCTTTTGAGAGACAAGGAGTTTTTTGTACGTAAGGTCCTGAAGGATCTTTGCCAAGAAGTGATATGGAATTCCAAGTTCCCGGGTGAGTTCTTTAATAGACGTCATCCCGCCGTTCGGTTTGAGCGCAAGATAGAGAACAGCCTGAAGGGCATATTCGCATTGCCGGCTGAAAAGAATGCTCATGGTCTCCGACTTTTCTAGCTGATGTAATCGCGTTTCGGTTGATGGTCTTTGAGCCAGGTCTTCCTCGAAATCAATATGCCAGCGACCAGGAGCAGCGGAATCGCAACAAGAAAGATCACCCCGACACCGGGAGCGCTGTAGACATCAATTTCAGCCACACTCACATATCCCCAGAGCGGCGGCGTGAACGGCTCAATTTTTACAGTCGCAAATGGATTCAGGGTGTGCCCCCAGGAATATAAGGTGCTTCGGAAGCTCCACAGCGCAAAGAGAACGGAGTAAACATAGAGGAAGAACAGGTCAACAAGTTTCGACATCCGGCCCAGGACAATAACTCGGAAACAAAGCATGATTGTCACACCCAGAAGGAACGGAAACCATAGAAACTGAGAGAGGTTCTTCTCATCCACCATCGGCATTCCCAGATAATGGTTGAGGGCGTTGATTTCCATCAGGTCTGTGTCGTTGGCGCCGATAAGCCGATGGGCATAGATTTCCATTCCGAGCCCCTCCGGATAACGGGGAGATTCGAACCTCATCGTCCAGAGAGGGAGCGAGAATACCGGTACAACCGTCAGGGCGGCAATGAAAATCAGAACACGGGTTCGAAGATCAAGAGGAATGTCGAAGAAGGCAGTTGCTTTTTCAAGATATCGTTCCATGGTATTCTCCTAGTGTCATGTCTCACAAATAACTTTGGGCCATAGGCCGATGAGCCTCCGGCTCAGACCAAAGATACAACGCGGAGCCGCA
>JACPLA010000046.1:44180-75438 GCA_016186715.1 Ignavibacteriales bacterium
CGCAGAGGTTCGCAGAGAAAATTACTATGTAACTTGGGTTTTATCCTCTGCGAGTCCTCCGCGTCTCCTCGATTTGCTTTTTTAAGGTACTTCTGGGACGGACACTAGGCGGAGTTTGAATTCCAGCCATCGCGACGGGTGTTTCCACCGACGGAGCCGACTTCCCCCGCCTGTTCTCCTGCGACATGCGACTTCCAAACCGGGCAGAAAGAACTGACCGCACATCCGGTACAGTACAGCTCCATCTTCGGCAGCGGGGTATTGCAGCGGGGACACCGCTCACAGAACGGATTGTCGACGCCATATCCGCACTGAGGGCACTCACGACGTTCCGACCGCCGCCGCTCTTCCAGTTCTCGTTGAATCTCCTTCATAACGTCTCCGAATCGAATACCCGGAATCCTTTGATGAGTCGGTGATGGTTCTCGGGGGCGAATCTTCTCCGCGAAATCAAATCTCAAAACCCAAATTCGAAACTCTCAAAATTCTTGCTCGCCTCCGTCTAGAGCACGACCTGCGAAACGATTCCCCCTACCAGGAACGCGATCACCCATGTTCCTCCCCAGATGGTCAACCCCTCCTTCAACCCCCGTTCTTTCATCATCACCATCAGAGAAGCGATACACGGCACAAAGAGGGTGATGGTGATCAACGCCACGAGTACCTGCATGGGAGCCAGATCCATGTCATACAACCCTGCAGCCCCAAAATCTCTTCGCACGACACCCATGATAAACGCCGTTGCCGCCTCGGGAGGAAGCTGAAGCCAGGAAGTCGTCACAGGGATCAACAGCTTTTGAAAAAATTCAAGCAAACCGACAAGATCGGCTATCGCAACGCTCAGGGCACCGACAAAGAACCACGCGGCGGCCTCCTTCATGAATTCGGTCGACCGGACAAACGACTTTCGCACCACGTTCGTAAACTTGGGCATTCGGAGAGGAGGGAGATCAAGCAGCAACGGTTCGGGGGAGCCTTTGAGCATCCGGTTCAAAATCGTGCCAAGAGCGATCAACACGCTCAGAAGAACAGCGGCATAGATCAGCATCGGAGCGAATCCGGCCCCCGCCAAAAGGGCAACGATGACGGCAATCTGGGCCGAGCAGGGAATGGCAAACTGGAGAATGGCGGTCGCGATCGTTTTTTCCCTCTCGGTGTTCAGCAAGCGCGTCGTAATCGTTGCAGAAGTGATACATCCGAATCCGAGAATCAAGGGAATCACTGCCCTTCCGTTCAGTCCCAGGGCACTGAGACCCCGATCCACCATCGTAGCGAGCCGGGGCAGGTATCCGCTGTCCTCCAGGACCGACAGTGTCAGATAGAATGCCGCTACGAGGGGCAGGAGGAGAAAGACCAGATAGGTGGTCGTCATCGTGACCGCGCCGTACGGACCGACCAGGAGCGTACCGATCCACGATGAGAGCGGAATGAGTTCCCCGACAAGACCCTGGATCCAGGGTTCCCAAAGGTTTTTCCCGATCTCCCCTTCCGTGAATCCGACGAAATCCTGCGCGACGAGCTTACCCACAAACAAGTACGAGATATACAGGGCAACAATGAGGATTGGGATTCCGGTGATGGGATTCACGGTCCAGCGGCCGAGAAGATCCGGGAACCTGCGCCGCGGCCTGGAGTCGTTCAGAACCTGATTGAGAATGTAATTCACGCGGTTTCTTCGTTCCACATAGAGGGCGTCCCGTTGAGCAGCCGGCTTGATGCCATGTCGCGTGGCGACGACCTCATCCCCTTCCAACACCAACAGCGCTTCGGCCTGCGAACCAACCATGCTCAGCATTGTGTGGAGCGAGGAGTGGAGTTCTCTTCGTTGAACACCTTCTCGGGCGGAGCGCATGGCCTTCTCCATGAGATCGAGATCGATCTTCTGCGATGCGATCAGAGGAATGATCTCAACTCCCAGGAAGTTCGAAAGTTTGTCGATATCGATTCTGATTTCATGCTTCTTCACCTCGTCCATGAAGTTCAGGAGGACCGTCACCTTTTTCCCCATGTCGATCAGGTGCTGGGTAAGGAAAAGGTCCCGCTCCATATGCGTGCCATCGATCACATTCAGCACGATGTCTGCATTCAAAATGATATCGCGAGCGACCCGTTCCTCATCATTGAACGAGGAAACACCGTAGATTCCGGGAGTGTCATAGACTTCGAACCCCCGGAACTTTCCCTTCTCTACTTCGACAGTTGTTCCGGGATAGTTCGACACATCGATGTACAACCCGCTTATCGCGTTGAAAACCAGCGATTTTCCTACGTTGGGATTGCCAACAAGGACCGCTTTAGGGATCCGGAGGTCGGTTTGAAGAAAACCAAGCTCGGTGTGACGGTGTTTTTCGAGATGGGGAACGCGATCGCGGAGGTCCTCGGTCATTCCGGCTGCCTCTCATTCATGACCATCACCAGGATTTGACGCGCGAGATCGTATCCCACGGCGATTTGCTGGCGGTTCTTCTGAATGATGACGGTCCCGCCGGGAAGGCGCTCAAAGCAGGTGACGTACTCTCCTTCTTTGATACCAAGACGGATGAAATATGTCCGGATAATCCCTTCGGGCAGGGCGTGAATCCGTATTCCCTGCCCCATCCTGGATTTGTGAAGGGGGATGATCTGATTCTCAACCATCGGGTGTTTACTCTTCCTCGTCGTCACACGGACCTCCAAGACAAACCTTATGCCATTCCAACCGGGACTCAAAATCAGTGAGATTTGTCTGAAATTGAGTCCAAATCATAGAAAAAAGAAGAAAGCATTCTCAAAAACGGGAAATCTCCCCTACAGTTCTCTTTGAAGGTCTTCCCGAAGTTTTTGGAACTCCTCGGCCGAAAGAAGCTGGCGGATCGCGGGGTACAGGACGGTGTTCTCCCGCCGAATGTGATTTCGAAGAAGCACGACGATGTTCTGTGCGGTTCTCACGACGTCGAGAATTGAGCTCCCATGGAGGCGACCTTCTTCAACATCTCGAATAGTGTTCAACAACTCTGAGAAGCAATCCCACAGATCACGGTGTTCTCCGCGGACCTGTTCGGCAAGGCTGCGCATCTGCCGTTCGATCATGGGAAAGAGAAACCGCTCCTCCACCTGGGTATGGTGCCTGACCTCGGTGTTCATCCACCGGATCGTTTCCGCGATTTCCTCGAACGCTTTCGCCGAAAAGCCCTCTGTTCGAATCGACTCAGCCGCACGCTCCAACACGGCAAGATGCCTCATCCCTTCTTCATGCTCCCGGATGAGCATCTCAATGGGATCCCGCTTTGCCGTTTTCTTCAAATTCGATTGTGTCGTCACCCGGCACCTCCTCCCGCGCTCAATCTTTTGAGCCCATCCGTCAGGCCCGATGCTGTCCGTTCCCCATATCGATCCGCCGCAAGTGCGACCAGCATCTTCGGATCAACGATGTTCTGTTCCGAGGCCATCAGCGCGAGACCGCCCAGTGTGGCCGACCTTGGTCCGAACGTTGACCGCAGCGGTACACGGACAATCCGGTCGTCGACCATCGTCGGATCGACTGTGTCGTCAAGGTACATCCTTGTCTTCGGGCTCAGCCGGTCCATCCATCCCTGCAGGCCCAACTCGCGCAGCCCATCTTCGGAAGAAACAAGAATGAAATCCGGTTTTTCGATTCCCGTGAATCCAACGGGTCGGGGACTCAGCCAGATCTCCGACAGCGAGAATCCCGATCCCTGCGTCACGGGATTGTCATTCTTTTGGGTCACATACAGGTTTGCCGATAAGGCTGCCTGGCAGAGGAGCGATGATGCGGACTGCACGCCTTCGCCGGCGGAGCCGGCAACAACAATGCTCACAGCCCTGCGCACCACCGCCGACTTGGTTCGTCGAACGGAGGATTGTTCCGGATGAGACAGTTCTTTCGCTCCGTTTGTCCGCTCGTAACGATCTACAAACAATGCCCGATCGGCTCTGGATTCGAGGATGCCGAGTTTCCACCGGTTCTTTTCAGCCTCCTCCAGTAATTTCTTTCCCGTCAACTCATTTGCGGGGACGGCGAACTCCGTGCAAAGCTCGAGAATCTCCACAACAGCGAACCCCAAAAAATCGATGGCCTGTCGCAGGATCGAAGGAAGTTCCCGGTCGGTTGCAAGCGTCCGGGCCACGAATGGCGCTCCGCTGTGGCGCAGGATCTCACACAGGTCAGCCGGAGGGACAATGTTGCCTTTCGGCGTTGTGGAAGTGAGAAATTCTTCCGGCGTGAAACTCGAACTCTGTCCGCCGGTCATTCCATAGACAAAATTGTTACAAACCAGAACCGTGACATCCACGTTTAGCATGGCGGCATGGACAAGATGCTGAAGCCCGATCATAGCACCGCCGTCTCCGATCAGCACGATGATTTTTAACCTTCGGTCGGCGAGAACGGAATCTGCGAGAGCGATTCCGGTTGCAAAAGCGGTGGATCGTCCGTGAGTCGTGTGAACCGTGTGGACGGCCTCGAACAAACCGTCCGACAATCCGATGCAGCCGATATCGGTCACAAGCGCAACATCCCGGGAAGAAAGCTGCAGTTCAACAAGGGCTTCGTTGAGGCGACGCAGAATATTCGTGTGACCGCAACCCTTGCAGAAAGGAAACTTCACATCTTTGACAAAATACGACGCGATGGGGGCCAAGGCTTTTGTGATGGTTCTTGATTCTGTCGTCATGATTGCACTGCGTTGAGAATATCGTTTGGAGTAATCAACGAACCAATTTTGTTGACGCCGAGCACTCTCGCCCCGTTGCAGTGCCGTTCAATGACGGACCGGTACAACCCGGGCAGGTTTTCTTCCGCCACAACCACCCGCCCGACCCCCTGTAAAGATTCTGTGATCGTGCGGGAAGGAACCGGAAAGAGCGACTGAATGCCAAGGAACGAGACCCGTATTCCCCGTTTCCGCGACTCGGCAACGGCGTCTTTTGCGGCCCTGCTTGTGATCCCATAACTCATGACGAGAATCTTCGCTCCATTCTGGATATCTGCGTCGACTTTGACAAGATCGTTTTCTCTCCAGCGGATTTTTTCTTCGAGATGTTTCAGGACTTCAAGAGTTTCCGGTGAATTTTTCTGCAATTTCCCTTGTTTGTTGTGAGCGGACCCGGTTGCCGTCACTTTCATCTCACCTCCCACCGGAGTAAACGCCGGGATCTCCTGGACGCAATCGAACGAATATGTTCCGTAGGTTTTCGGCTTCATAAATTCGAGGCCACCGGAGCGATTCCTCCACTGCAGCCGGTCCTGGGAAGTCACATTCCGAAGAAGATCATCGTCCACCCGTTCCGCGGTCATTCCCACCTCTTTGTCACTCAGGAGGACGACCGGCGTTCGAAGAAGCTCAGACCAGGTAAAAGCCAGGATAGTCAGGTCGAAACATTCCTGCGCGGTCGAAGGAGAAAGGATGGGGAGAGTGTATCCGCCTGAGACCGCGAATTCAGCCAGCAAGACGTCTCCCTGCGCGCCCTGCGTCGCTCCACCCGTGCTTGGTCCAAGCCGCTGCACAAGGGCAATGACCAACGGTGTTTCCGTCATCACAGCATACTGGACCGATTCCGTCATCAGAGCCCAGCCGGGTCCTGAGGTCGCCGTCATGGCTTTCACACCCCGCATCGACGCTCCGATGCAGTAAGCAACGGCGGAAATCTCGTCCGGAGCGCTGAGTGCGACCCCGCCCTCGCCGGGAAGCTCGTCGATCATGGTCTTAAAAATCCCCGTTGCCGGGGTGATCGGATAACCGGCAAAGAATCGGCATCCTGCCTGAATGGCCCCTTGCGCGATCATTTGGTTACCGGTTCGGAGACGAAGCGCCATGAGGGATCCGGATGGAATAAAGGAACGATAGAATCATGGAATTATGAAGTAACGACAACAGTCGGTAAAAAGTGAAAGGTGAAAGGTGAAAAGTTGGGACCTATCTGAGGCAATCTTTCACAACTCACATCTCACATTTCACTTTTCACTTCAAGTTTCACGAATGCCTAACATCCCGCCGGGTCGAAGCTGGCCTGGACGCTGTCCAGGACCTCTCCGCGTGCCTGCATTTCGCTCAATTTTTCTTCCAGAAGTATCACGGTCCGTTTCTGGAGCGTTCTCACTTCCGTCAGCACGGCCTGGACATCGGGATAGTCGCATTCGGCCGCAACCTGACGATAGAAATCGGCGAGTTTCCGCTCCTCACCCAGCGCCTGCACCAGCATCGCGCACGTGTTGCGACACGCGTGAGCACAATGAATCTCGTTCTTGTTCATGATCCGACCTTTCGAATTAATCAGGGCTGAAACGAAGCGGCAACCTCGCTTTGCGATGCAAACGCCCTGCCGATTTGCAGCGCCTGTTCATTCAAGGGGAGCGTATGGTGATGACGCGCCGGCAGCACTTTCTTGAGAGCGCTCATCACATTCTCCGGCCGAATGATCGGCCTTCGTTCGAGAAAGGCTCCCAGCAGAATCATGTTGGCTACCTGTTTCTTCTGCAACTTCAACGCCTCATCCATCGCGTTGATCGCAAGAATATCAAGATCCTTCCGTGTTGGAGGAGTGATGACGGTCGAGATCTCATAAAGGAGAAAACCGCCCGGTTTGATCGCGTGCTCAAATTTGTCGAGCGAAGGCTGATTCAGCGTGATGGCGGAGTCAAACCGCGAGATGATGGGTGAGCTGATCCGGCCCGGAGAAACAATGACGATGCAGTTCGCTGTCCCGCCGCGCATCTCAGGACCATACGAGGGCATCCAACTCACTTCCTTTCCTTCAATCATTGCTGCATAGGCAATAATCTGCCCCATCGACAGGACGCCCTGCCCTCCAAATCCGGCAATAATCACTTCGTGGGATTTGTCCATTGAATTCTCCTTGTTCACCCGCAGAATTCACGTTGAGCCCGCGCGCTGCGGATCTGAAGATGGTACCGGTGCGCCTTCTTGGGATCACGCTTCACCACGACAGTATCCCCGCGATGAAGGGAATTCCATCGGAAGAAATAGTGAGCGTGCGGTTTGTCCGGGCCACGACACTGACATGACCGGGCCTCCAAGGCAATCTTCCTGACAGACTCTCCCTGTTGGATCTCAAACTGACGTCCGACAACGGGAAAGAAACCAAGAGCGTCCTTCAGGACGAAAACATATCCCTGGCGCGCTTCGTCCTCTGAGACAGCTCTTTGAAACGTATTCTCTTTCATGTGATCCTCTTTCACTTCGGAACCTTGAGGTCGCCCAACGGATAGGCCGGAAACATGTTCTTCTCCATCCACTCGTTTGCCTCCACCGGAGTCATTTTCCATCCCGCCGGACAGTTGGAAACGATCTCAATGAAACAAGTGCCTTTGTTGAGTTTCTGGTATTCCAACGCATGACGGAAGGCCTTTTTGGCTTTCCGGACCGCCGTTGGGGAATGGACCGCCTGCCGGGTGACATAGTACGCTCCCGGCAACTGAGCGACGAGATCGGTGATCTTGAGGGGGAACCCCATCACCTGCGATTCGCGGCCGAACGGAGTTGTGGAGGTTACCATCCCAAGCAGCGTCGTGGGCGCCATCTGTCCCCCGGTCATACCGTAAATGGCGTTGTTAATAAAAACCACAAGAATGTTCTCCCCACGGTTCACGGTATGAATCGTCTCTCCGGTCCCGATGGCCGCAAGGTCACCATCACCCTGATACGAAAAGACGAATCTGTCCGGCAGAATTCTCTTGATGCCTGTCGCGACGGCCGAAGCCCTTCCATGAGCGGCTTCCTGCATATCGACGTTCATGTAATTGTATGCAAAGACCGAGCACCCGACGGGAGCCACACCCACCGTTTGTTCCTGGATTCCCAGTTCGTCCACCACTTCCATCAGGATCTTGTGGGTGACTCCATGTCCGCATCCCGGGCAGTAGTGCATTGGGGTCTGCGTCAGCGTGTCCGGTCTCCGGTAGACGAGATCCATTTCAGGAGGAATTGTCGTCGTCTGCATCGCTCAGCTCCTTTCGACCTGTTCTGTGTGCGTGCGCTCGGCGATCTGAACGATCGATTCCAGCACTTCTTCGGGAGTGGGAATCATGCCGCCCATTCGACCTTTGAACGAGACGGGTCGTTGACCGTTGACCGCCAGCCTCACGTCTTCAACCATCTGTCCTGCATTCATTTCCACAACCAGGAGGGATTCGACGTTGGGGACCAGATTTGCGATGGCGGCCGTCGGGAACGGATAGAGCGTGATCGGCCTCAGCAGACCTGCCCTGATCCCTTGCTCGCGGGCGAGCTCAAGAGCTTTCTGTGCAATCCTCGCCGCCAATCCGAACGCGACAAGCAGGATCTCTGCGTCTTCCACCTGAAAGGCTTCGAACCGTACTTCCTTTTGCAGCCGCCGATATTTCTCCTGGAGCTCAAGGTTCACTTGTTCCATTTTCTCCGGCTGAATGAATAATGAAGTGATAATATTCCTTTCTCTGCTTGCCGGCTTTCCTGTCGTCGCCCATGGCTTCGGCGGATACGGAAGCGACCCTTCCCTTGGCAGAATCACTTTTTCCATCATTTGTCCCAGAGCGCCGTCAGCGAGTATCATTGCCGGGTTTCGATACTCCTCCGCGAGACGGAATGCCTCGAACACAAAGTCGGCCATTTCCTGAACAGATGACGGGGCAAGGACGATGAGGCGGTAGTCTCCGTGACCTCCTCCTTTCGTTGCCTGAAAATAATCGCCTTGAGAAGGCTGAATTGTTCCGAGACCGGGTCCGCCGCGGTTCACATTCACCACCAGACATGGCAGCTGAGCTGAGGCCATGTACGAAAGGCCCTCCTGCATCAGACTGATGCCGGGGCTGGACGATGAGGTCATCACCCGCGCTCCTGCACCAGAGGCGCCGAACACCATGTTGATCGCCGCAAGCTCGCTTTCTGCCTGAAGAACGACTCCGGCGCGACCCTTGGGCTGCGCGGTCAGGTATTCCAGGATTTCAGATTGTGGAGTGATGGGATAACCGAAGTACCCCTGGAGGCCTGCGCGGATTGCGGCCTCCGCCAGCGCCTCATTGCCCTTCATTAATGTGGCTCCCTGGTCGTGTTCGATCATACGGATAACCCTCCCGATGCGACGAAGGCCGACTCTCTTGCTTTGAGGGCAGACTTCTTTTCCCGGTAAACCGTGATGGCCGCTTCCGGACAGACAAGCGCACAATTGACGCAGCCGGTGCAATTGTCCTTGACGAGCACGATATACCGGTATCCGATACTGTTGATGCGGTCGGACAGTCCGAGACTCTCCTGGGGACAGGAAGTGATGCAGAGCTCGCACCCTTTGCAAATTTCATTCGCAACAACGATCGTTCCTCGTATCATGATCTTCGTCCTTGTTCAGTTTGCATGAAGTTCGTAGGTCTTCTCCGCGGTGCGTTTGAGCGGCACGTCCTCCTGCCGATGCTGTGATTCGACAACGGCCATGGCGGTCATATTGACAATGTCACTGACGTCGTTGCCGGGTGTGAGGAGGTAGACGGGTTTGCGAATCCCCATCAGAATCGGTCCGATCGCGGTCGCTCCGCCCAGCTTGCCCAGGAGCTTATAGGCGATGTTCGCCGACGTGAGATCGGGGCAAATGAGCACATTGGCGGGCTTTTTCAGTGTGCTGAACGAATAGAGGTCGGACAGGATCTCCCAGGAGACGGCGGTATCGGCCATCATTTCACCGTCGATCATCAGACCCGGGTCCTGTTTCTTCACGAGCTCGACCGCGTTTGCGACTTTCTGCGTCAGTGGATGTCGCGTGCTCCCGAAATTGCTGAAGGAAAGCATGGCGATACTCGGCTCAATGTCCAACTGTCGCACCTTTTCGGCTGTCAGCAGCGCGATCTCGGCCAGCTCTTCGGTACTCGGCTCGATATTAACGGTCGCATCTGCGATGAACACGGTCTGATTCTTAAAGACCATCATGTACAGTCCCGCGATGGCGCTCACGCCTTCCCGCTTTCCGATAATGCGGAGAGCGGGACGAACAGTGTCGGGATAGTGCTGGGTCAGGCCGGAAATCAGGCCGTCCGCCTCTCCCTGCCTCACCATCATCATGCCGAAGATGTTGTGCGTCTTGAGGTTCCGCTCGGCATCGTATTTCGTGATGCCTTTCCGTTGACGCAGATTGAAGTACGCGGTGACATAGGAATCCAACTGGGGAGATTTCGAGGGATTGATAACCTCGACTCCCTCCATCTCCAGCCCAAGCTCCTTGATTCTTTGACCGATCAGGGTTCGGCTTCCGAGGAGGATCGGCCGGGCGATTTTTTCTTCCACCACGATGCTGGCGGCCCTGAGGATTTTTTCTTCCTCACCCTCGGGAAAGACAATCCGTTTTGGATCGGCCTTGGCTCTATGAATAAAGAACCTCATGACTTCACGCGATTTGCCGAGACGGGCTTCCAAAGCGTCCCTGTAGGTTTCGAAATCCTTGATAGGGACGCGGGCAACCCCCGTCTCCATGGCCGCCTTCGCAACAGCGGTCGCTTCCCACCAGAGGACGCGGGGATCAAACGGCTTCGGGATGATATATTCTTTTCCGAATTCCAGCCGTTTGAGTCCGTAGGCACGGATGACGGAATCGGGAACGTCTTCTTTCGTGAGGTTTGCCAGCGCCATCGTCGCGGCGATTTTCATTTCATCGTTGATGGCCGTCGCACGGACATCGAGAGCCCCCCGGAAAATGAAGGGGAACCCCAGGACATTGTTGACCTGATTCGGATAGTCGGATCGGCCTGTGGCCATGATGATGTCGTCACGAGCCGATGTTGCGTCGTCATACGTGATTTCCGGATCGGGATTGGCCATCGCAAACACAATCGGCCTGTCCGCCATCGAGCCGATCATCTCCTTTGTGACGATGTCCTTGACCGAAACGCCGCAGAAGACATCAGCGTTCTTCATGGCGTCGGCAAGAGTCCTGGCCCTGGTCTCGATTGCGAAGTATTCCTTGTAAGGATTCATCCCCTCTTTGCGACCTTTGTACACCACCCCCTTGGTATCGACCAGAATCATGTTCTCTCGTTTCACTCCGAGTTTCTCATAATGCTTGGCACACGCGATGCCGGCCGCGCCCGCTCCGCTGAACACGACCACGACGTCCGAGATCCGCTTTCCGGCGATTTCCAGGGCATTCAGCAGCGCTGCGCCGCTGATGATCGCCGTGCCGTGCTGATCGTCATGGAATACCGGAATGTTCATAGTCTTCTTCAAGCTTTCCTCAATGAGGAAACACTCCGGAGCTTTGATGTCCTCCAGATTGACACCGCCGAAGGTCGGTTCAAGCAACTGTACTGCGCGGATAATCTCGTCGGGGTTGTGCGTGTTCAGCTCAATATCAAACACATCGATATCGGCAAATCTCTTAAACAGCACCCCTTTCCCTTCCATCACCGGTTTCCCGGCCAGGGCGCCGATATCGCCCAAGCCAAGGACGGCAGTGCCGTTGGAAATGACTGCAACGAGGTTCCCTTTTGCAGTGTAGAGATAGGCATCGTCGGGATTCGCCTCGATCTCCCGGCACGGTTCTGCAACGCCGGGGGTATAGGCAAGAGAGAGATCACGCTGCGTCTGGCATGATTTCGAAGGGATGACTTCGATTTTCCCTCTGCGGCCCTGCATATGGTATTCGAGCGCATCTTGTTTTCGTATCATGGTAGTATTCTTTCTTCGCTATTCCCGGCGTTTGGACCGGACTTTGCGTTTCCGGCATGAGCTGCAGAGTTCTCTCAGGGGATCCCGGGAGAGCTCACGCGTTAAGAGCGTTCTTCCACAGAGCAGACAGACCGCGGGAGATCCGTTCCGCTCTCTCCTGGAAAGTTCCAGGAGACTTTTGAGTTGCGTGGCGCCGAGAATCTTGTCCGGACATTGGTAGTCCGGATTGCATGCACAGGGCTTCTCGCGGGCTTCACAGATGGAGCAGACATATGTTTCACCGTCGGCCGGCAGACAGACCTCGCCCCGTTCCACCCGCCGGATGGTGCGCCGAACCTGACGTTCGAACGATAGGAGGTGAGCCTGTTTGTTCATCCCTGTCCTCACGTCGTCGTCATACGAAAGAACTCTGCTGCTCACGACCTGCCGAGGTAAATTCGCCCCGACTGTCAGATTTGAAATCGCTCTTCCACACCGATCTCAACGATGTGAGCTTGATACCAAATTCCTTGACCGCAGCCGATGGATCACCGACGCTGGGTTTCACCATGACCTCCACGAGCGGGGATGGAAGTCCTGGATGCATGATCGAGAGAAACCTTGCCAGTCGTTCGGGCAGGTGCCTGACCGCGACCCGTTCATTCCGGTTCAGCAGGCGTACCAAATCATCAGTGTTCATCCTTTCGGGTCCCGCCAGCTCATAAAGCCCACCTCTTCCTTTGTCGACGGCCATGAGAATCGCCGAGACAACATCCCCCAGGAAAATCGGAGCGACCATTTGCCTTCCCGAGCCCAGGATGCTGATCGTCTCCCCGTCATGTGAAAGAAGGGCATGGGCGGTTGGACCCGGTGTATCGGGCGGACCGACGATATGTGTGCAGCGGAACACGACTGTCGAAATTCCGGTCGACCAAAGGAGCTGCTCCGCTTGTGCTTTGGTTCTTAGGTACTCGTTCGAGGAGCACTCGTCAGCTCCGACATAACTGAGGAAGACGACTCGTTTGATATTGGAGTCGCGGGCGGCATCGGCCAGAGCAACTGTCGTGGCGACATTTGCCGCGTAGTAGGTGTTGGACGACCTCGGATTCAACGTTCCTGCAAGATGGATGACAGCGTCTGCCTCATGCATTGCCTTAAATGCGCGGTCGCTGTCGAGCCCGCAGACCAATGTCCGTCTGGCCGGGAGATTCCCGGGTTCGCGCGTGAGAGCAATGGTTTCAACGGAAAAATCCTGAAGGCGCTCCAATACTGCCCGCCCGACTTGACCGTTTGCACCGGTAACAGCGATCCTCGTCGGCATCAGTGAAAGCCTCGATGTTTCACGGAACTGAGTTTCCGTGCCTTGATTTCCTCGACTGCCTCGGTGATCACCGGGAGGAAGCGCTCAAACCACTCGCGATCCCCCGGAGGCATTCGATTTCCCTCAGACAGCTCGGCCTCCCTTATTCTCATCTCCGCCAGAAATCCTTTGAAATAATCGACCAGCGATGCGCTCTTTCCGGAGGTCACCGCATCAATGGCCTGCGGGAGGAACTTGTTCAGCGGGCATTCCTTCCATTGTCCGCATCCGCACATTCCAATGCCGCTGGGATAGATGCAGTCGGTGCAAACGGCCGTCCGAACGGCTTCTTCGTATTCGGTCATGGTCTTCATCGTATTAACTCCTTGTTGCAGTTCCGTCAGAACCCGCGCCGGTTGGTCGGTTCGTTGTCGTCGCGGCTGGAGTTTCCGTCTTCTTTTCGGTGCCGGTCGATCCGTTCTTATGGGCAAGTTGCTCATAGAGGGCCCATCGAAGATCGACGTCCTCCTGGGCGAGCTTCATCAGCTCTCTGGCCCGCTCAGGGTGAGATTTCTCGAGTGCCTTGAACCTTGTTTCAAGATCCATGAATTCGCGGACAGGAACGCGTGGAGGCTTGGAGTCGATTTTGAAGGGATTCTTTCCTTCGTATTCCAGCCTCGGATTGTAACGGAACAACGGCCAATATCCGGAATCCACGGCCACTTTCTGGTTCTGCATCCCGCGGGACATATCGATGCCGTGCGCAATGCAGTGAGAATATGCAATGATGATCGAGGGGCCGTCATATGCTTCCGCCTCAAGAAACGCGCGGACGGTCTGCGCGTCGTTGGCTCCCATCGCCACCCTCGCCACGTACACATTCCGATAAGCCATCGCGAGGTACGCCAGATCTTTCTTCGGCGTCGGCTTTCCGGCAGCCGAAAATTTTGCGACAGCCGACCGCGGCGTTGCTTTTGACATCTGCCCGCCGGTGTTCGAATACACTTCCGTGTCGAGCACGAGAATGTTCACGTTCTTCCCCGAGGCCAGGACGTGGTCCAAACCGCCGTATCCGATATCATAAGCCCACCCGTCTCCTCCAATGATCCAGATGCTCCGTTTCACCAGGTTGTCGGCGATGCTGAGCAGATTACGCGCGTCGGGGGTGTCGATGACCTCAAGTCTGTTTTTCAATTCCGCCACCCTCTGACGCTGGTCATAGATGCCCGACTCGTCCTTCTGGTCGGCTTCAAGGATCTCTTCGACAAGCCGGTCGCCGATTTCCGGCGCCAGTCGTTTCAGCAGCTCGCCGGCGAATTCTGCGTGCTTGTCCACCGTCGCCCGCATGCCGAGTCCGAATTCCGCGTTGTCTTCAAACAGGGAATTCGACCACGCAGGGCCTCGCCCTTCGGCATCTTTGGCCCACGGAGTGGTGGGAAGGTTCCCGCCATAGATTGAAGAGCATCCGGTCGCGTTGGCAATAATAGAGCGATCGCCGAACAATTGGCTTACGAGCTTAACGTACGGCGTCTCGCCGCAGCCGGAGCACGCCCCCGAGTACTCAAACAGCGGACGGAGGAACTGAGAGCCCTTGACAGTTTCCCGTCCGACTTTGCGTCGATCGACTTCCGGAAGCCCGAGGAAGAAATCGTAGTTCTCTCGTTCGGTTTCCCGGATAGGCGGCTGGGGTTTCATGTTGATGGCTTTGACCTTGGCGTCCGTCTTGCTCTTGGCAGGGCACACTTCCACACACAGGCTGCAACCGGTGCAGTCCTCCGGCGCAACCTGGAGGGTATAGTTCATCGAATCAAATTCCTTCCCGCGGAACCCGATCGACTTGAATTCAGCCGGGGCTTTGTCAAGGAGAGCGGGGTCGTAGACTTTGGCACGGATGGCGGCGTGCGGACACACCAGGACGCATTTGTTGCACTGAATGCAGATGTCCGCCTCCCACACCGGAATTTCCAGAGCAATGTTTCGCTTTTCCCATCGCGCCGTGTTCGTGGGGAAGGTTCCGTCTTTGGGCATGGCGCTGACGGGAAGGAGGTCGCCTTTCCCGGCAAGAATGGGCCCCAGCACTTGCTTGACAAACTTATCCGCCTCTTCTGAAACGGGCGGGGGGATTTCATTGACACTCGTGATTTGGGCTGGGACCTTCACTTCAAAGAGGTTTGCGAGCGTTCTGTCAACCGCCTCGAAATTCTGACGCACGACGTTTTCCCCTTTTTTCCCGTAGGTCTTTTCAATGGAGGATTTGATAGCCGCGATCGCTTCGTCCTTCGGCAAAACCCCGGACAGAGCAAAGAAACAGGTTTGCATGATGGTGTTGATCCGCCCGCCCATATGTGTTTCCCGGGCCACTTTATACGCATCAATGACATGGAACTTCAGCTTCTTTTCAGCTATGTGTTGTTGAATCGGCCGGGGAAGCCGGTCCCATACTTCGTCGGGACCGAACATGCTGTTCAGCAGGAATGTGCCCCCCTCGCCGATATCCTCGAGTACGTCGTACTTCTCCAGGAAAAACCACTGGTGGCACGCGACGAAATTCGGATTGTTGATCAAATACGTGGATTGGATGGGGCGGGGACCGAACCTCAGATGCGACGTCGTGGTCGATCCTGATTTCTTCGAATCGTAGACGAAGTATCCCTGGGCATACCGATCTGTTTCTTCTCCGATGATTTTGATCGAATTCTTATTTGCACTCACCGTGCCGTCCGCGCCCAGACCGAAGAAGAGGGCCCGGACCACATCGGAGGGCTCCGTTGTGAAGCCGGGGTCGAATTCAAGACTGGAATTTGAAATGTCATCGTCTATGCCGATGGTGAAGTTGTTCTTCGGGAATTTCTTTTTCAGCTCATCAAAAACACCCTTGACCATCGCCGGCGTAAATTCCTTCGAGGAAAGTCCGTACCGACCGCCCACGACGCGCGGAAGTTGACCGAACGGAGTCTGTTTCAGTTCGAACTGCTCGGCAAGGCTTGTGACCACATCCATATAAAGCGGCTCGCCGCTTGCACCCGGCTCCTTGGTCCTGTCGAGGACGGCAATGGCCTTCACCGATGGGGGAATTGCCTTGACAAAAAACTCTTTTGCAAACGGGCGATAGAGACGGACCTTCAGAAGGCCCACTTTTTCTCCTGCGGAATTCAGATACTCCACGGTTTCCTGCGCTGTATCGGCTCCGGATCCCATCATCACAATGATTCGTTCCGCTTCGGGATCGCCGACATAATCATAAAGGTTGTACCTCCTGCCGACGACCTCGGCGAACTTGTTCATCACGGTCTGTACAATGGCCGGGCATGCGGCGTAAAACGGATTCACGGCTTCGCGGGCCTGGAAGAACACGTCGGGATTCTGTGCTGTGCCGCGGAGAACCGGATGGTCCGGGGACAACCCCCGGCGGCGGTGCTCGCGGATCAATTCTTCGTCGATCAAACTATGGAGGTCGTCATCCGTGAGTTGTTCAATCTTCATGACCTCGTGCGACGTCCTGAACCCATCAAAGAAATGCACGAACGGGACGCGTGCCTCAAGGGTTGCGGCATGTGCGATGAGCGCAAGATCCATCACCTCCTGAACCGAGTTGGACGCGATCATCCCCCAGCCCGTGGAACGGGCGGCCATCACATCGCTGTGGTCTCCGAAGATGGAGAGCGCGTGCGTCGCAACAGAACGTGCGGCAACATGAAACACCGTCGCAGTCAGTTCGCCGGCGATCTTGAACATGTTGGGGATCATCAGGAGCAAGCCCTGGGAGGCCGTAAACGTCGTCGCCAGAGCTCCGGTCTGAAGGGCGCCGTGCACCGCGCCCGCAGCCCCCCCCTCGCTCTGCATTTCGATGACGGTCGGAACCGTTCCCCAGAGATTCGGTCTCCCGTTGGATGACCATTCATCGGCCCACTCTCCCATGTTGGAAGAGGGGGTAATAGGATAGATCGCAATCACTTCATTCAGCTTGTGTGCTATGTACGCGGCAGCCTCGTTTCCATCGATGGTCACCGTGGTTCGTTTGGCTTTCGTATCGTCCATTCGCTCCCGTGGTTTCTGGTTCTTCATGATCGGGGAAATCCTTTAGTAACGAGGTCGTGGGTGGATCTGAAAACCGTCAGCGCTCAGGCGACGACGGACGTGGGCCGTGCCTTGACATCTTCAATGATGTCCAGAACAAGGCTGAAATACCGGTCGAGGGCGCATTCGAGATGGTCGCGTTTTCTGCACACGCCGTTCTCTCCCTGCCCGGGACACCGGGCGCAGATACTCGATCGCAGCGCTCTGACATATTCCTCGTACGAATCGGAATCGATCGACTTCACGGTCTGAACGATTTGCGGGAGGAATTCCTGAATGGCACATGCCTGCTCCGCCGGCAGCCTGCAGTCACCTTTCCCGTTTCCGTCAATGCACTTCCGGCAGATTCTCTTCTGGATGAGACTCCAAAATTGTTCCATAGCTCCTCCACCGTTGGCAGGAAAAGTTCCTTTGACCAAAAGATTCTCTCAAACGCCGTTCCATCCTGAAAGCGGAGGCAGCTGTTCGGTCAAACAGTTGATTTTGCGCCGGAATCGAATGTTCGAAAGAGGAGAACTATCGAAATCAAGAATTATGCTTCCCCTTTTTGACAATCGCAGGCAGCCATCAACCTTCCGACAAAGCGGATAAGCGGCGGGTATTTTCTCATTTTTGGGAATTTTTTCGTATCTTGGTGACGCGAAGGAATCAGAATGCACAGAAGAGTCCGATCTTCCCAAAAATGAAAAAGTCTGGCACATTGATTGCGGCACGAAGGAATTGATCATGCCCGTTCCCCTTTCACGATACGGTCGCGTCTTTGATCTCTTGCCGGAGATGATCTTCATTCTCGACGGGGATCAGAGAATCATCGATCACAACAAGGCGGCGTCGACTGAGTCCGGTTTTTCCGAGGAAGAAATCAACGGGATGAAGATCACCGATATTGTCGTCCGGGAGTACCGGGAGTCTCTTGCCCGATTGATCCGTTCCGACGCCCTTCAGCGAAGAGTGGAGATTCCGTTGCTCAAGGCGGACGGGACTTCGTTCGATGCCTCGGTCGATCTGAAGATTCTCAAGACCGGCGAGGACCTGTATCACATTGTCATCGCAAGGGATATTACGGAGCAGAAGCGGAAGGAGCTGGATCTTCTTCGCTTTTCGAACGTGATTCACAACACGGTCAATCCGATTCAGATCACGGACGCCAAGGGAGTGATGGTCTACGTCAATCCGGCGTTTGAAAAAACCAGCGGGTATGCGAAGGAAGAGTTGATCGGGCGGAACCCCAACATTCTGAACAGCGGAAGGCACCCCAGGGCATTCTGGCAAAAAGTCTGGAACGAAATCCTGGCTGGAAAAGTATGGGTGGGGGAAGTAGAGAACAAGCGAAAAGACGGATTGATCATTCACACCGAACTGGTGATTTCACCCATCATCGATTCGCGTGGAAAGGTCGTCGGCTTCCTGGGTGCGCACCGCGATATCACCGAACAGAAAGCTCTCGAACAGCAGCTGATCCGTTCGCAGCGCATGGAGAGCATCGGCACGCTGGCAGCGGGGATTGCGCACGAGGTCGGAAACCCACTCACGTCAATCTCATCGCTGGTTCAAGTGATCCTCCGGACCACGCAGGACGAGTTCGCAAAAGAGAAACTGGAGCTGATCAAGAATCAGATCAACCGCATTACGCGGATCATTCGGGACCTTGTCGACTTCTCGCGGCCGTCGAACTACATTATCAAAGCCACGGACATCAACGAAGTGCTCCGGGACGCGCTGAACATCGTTCAGTACGGGAAGAAGGTCAAACATATCGATTTCGATGTGGACCTCCTCCCCAGCCTGCCGAAGCTCCAGGTGGTTCCGGATCAGCTCGTTCAGGTCTTCATTAATATCCTGATGAACGCCGTTGACGCCTTGGATGGGAGCCCGGGAACGATCGTTCTTCAAACCCTCCAGAAGGACAAACAGCTGTACGTGATTGTCCGCGATTCCGGAAAAGGGATCGAAGAATCGGAACTGGAAAAGGTCTTCGAGCCGTTCTATTCGACCAAGGAAGTCGGCAAAGGAACGGGACTTGGTCTGTGGGTGAGTTATGGAATCGTTAAGAACTTTGGAGGCGACATCGTGGTGGAAAGTGTGCCCGGCAAGGGGAGTATCTTTACGGTGAGTCTACCGGTGAAAGGAGAATAAATGGCATCCCGCATTCTTATCGCGGACGACGAGCACCTGATTCGTTAATCTCTCAGTTTTGTCCTCAAGAAAGAAGGATACCAGGTTGAGGAGGCTTCCAACGGCAGGGAAGCGCTCCTCAATCACGAGGAAAAGCCGTTCGACCTCGTCATCACGGACATTGAAATGCCCCAGATGCGGGGGATTGAACTGCTGGAACTGATCACTCAGCGAACTCCACAAACCTTCGTGATGATTGTGACAGCCTTCGCGTCCATCGAAACCGCCATCCAGGCGCTGCGTAAAGGGGCATACGACTATATCCTCAAGCCTATCGAGTTCGACGATCTGATCCATCGGGTTCAGAAACTCATGGAGCACCGTGCGCTTGTCTCGGAAAACATTCTGCTCCGGCAGGAACTCAACCGCGCGTACGATTTCGACCGGATCATCGGGCAGAGTCAGAGCATGCAGGATGTCTTCGAAACCATTAAGCGCGTGGCCCTGAGCGACGGGACGGTGCTGATCAGCGGGAAAAGCGGAACGGGCAAGGAGCTCGTGGCCCGGGCGATTCACTACAACGGCGCCCGGAAACAGAAGCGTTTTGTCGCGGTCAACTGCGGGGCCATCGTAGATACGCTGTTCGAAAGCGAGCTGTTCGGGCATAAGAAAGGTTCCTTCACCGGGGCAACGTCGGACAAGGACGGATTGTTCAAAGTGGCCGAGGGCGGAACGATATTTCTGGACGAGGTCGGAGAAATCCCCTCGCATCTCCAGGTGAAACTTCTCAGGGCGATTGAGCAGAAGGAGATCACTCCCGTCGGAAGGACCGAGCCGATCACGGTCGACTCGCGGATTATCGCCGCCACCAATAAGGATCTCAGGCAAGAGATGGAAAAAGGAAACTTCCGGGAGGATCTGTTTTACCGTTTGAATGTGGTCGAAATCCATCTGCCGTCCCTGACGGAACGTCCGACCGATATTCCGGCGCTTGCAAACCACTTCCTCACCCAGTACCGGAAGCAGATGACCAAGGCGGTAAAGGGATTTAGCAACGAGGCGATGACCGCGTTAGTCAATTACCGCTGGAAGGGGGAAGTGAGGGAGCTCGAGAACGTCGTCGAACGCGCGGTGATTTTCTGCGACGAGGATTTCATCCAGGTGAAACATCTTCCAGAATATTTTCGCTCCACCGACTCATCGGGAACAATGTTGACCCCGTCTGGGAGCGAATCGCTGAAAGAGGCGGTTAAGCAATTCGAACGGCAGTTCATCCAGCAGACCCTCACCGACCATCGCTACAACAAAGAAGAGACCTCCAAGGTGTTGGGGATCAGCCTGTCCTCCCTCTACAGGAAGTTCGAGGAGCTTGGAATTCCTCTGACCAAAGATTGATCGGTGTTGCAAATCTGAACATCGATCACCACTCCCTCATTTCTAACTTCTGGGAAACTCCGCTCCGATTTTCGGAATCCAGGAACAACCCTTCCCCCTCTTTTCCCTGAAAACACACTGATTTCTTTCTTTCCGCGGTCGGGTTACCGGTTGGCCGATGCCTGCCCGGTGGCACAGGAATTGACCTACATAGGTAAGAGACGAATGGTGAACACACGGACACATACTGGAAGCCGGCAGAAATCCTCAAAGGACGTCGAGGCCCCCCCGGCCTTGAGTCCGATCCTGATCTTCAGCCCGGACGTCGATGTTGCGAGGAGTCTGACGATGTTGCTTGAGGATTCCTACTCGGTGGAGGCGGAGACTGATCTACGTCAGCTCGAGGATCATATCAACCGGCTGCACCCGCCGCTGCTGTTGGTGGACCTCTATCCGTTGCCGCCGGACATTCTCCGCACCGTCGAAATCCTCAGACGGCGCAAGGAAAAAAATCCCGTGATCATGTTCCATGTGTTCCGGAACAGCAAACCGGACCTTGAGCAGGCGATCCACAGCGTCTCTGACATTGTTCTTTACAAACCGATCAACGCGGAACTTGTTCTGGAGCTGATCTCAGTCCTGATGGCAGTGTATCACAGCAGGAAGATGAGCAACCCTCCGGACGCATAGCAGCGACATTCTCTCATTTTTCTCCACAGGAGGATGAAGCCATGAACGCACAATCCAGGGAACGGATTGCCCAGGCCTTGCTCCACGAGATGGATCTGGCCTTCCAGCGTTATTACCACCAAAGTCTGAACGATGTTGTTCAGGATTTGACGATGCGCAATATTCTCCGCGGCCCGGATCCTTCCGCCGAGATGCTTCTTCAGACGATTCGTGAGTCGGGCATTCTCCGCATGAGCGGATCCGACTCCGTCGTTTCCATGCGGGCGGCCCTCGACCGGTATGCTCGAGGCACACTTGAACTCTGCGCCCGATGCGGATCGGTGATCGACCCGGCTGAGCTCGAGCGGCACCCCCTCGCATCGTTTTGTTCCCGCTGCCGGGGGAAAAACCATTAGCATGAATTCTTATGATCTTCGGACGAACACGTTTCGGATTCCTGGGCCGCATGAGGCGACCGGAAGGCATTGCCCCCAAGATCACCCGTGACTACGCGAAACAACTGGGCCTTGCTCCGGGGAAGGTCTACGAAGTCTCGTTGTGCGCATCCTTGTCTTTCATGATCCTCCTGTTTCTGTTTTTCCCCAACTTTCGTACTTCCCTCAAGATCGTCTCGGCTCCCCAGGAACTTGTCCATATGGAAGAAGTAGAACAAACGAGGCAGGAGATGAAGGCCCCGCCTCCGCCGCGTCCGCCCATCCCCATCGAAGCCCCCGGCGACGAGGTTCTGGAAGATGTTGAGATTGCGAGCTCAGAGATGATCGCCAGTGAAAACGTGGCGCCGCCCCCTCCAAAATCCGCCGACGATGAGGAGCAGTTCTTCGTCGCCGTGGAAGAAATGCCTCAAATCATCGGGGGCGTCAACGCAATCGCAAGGGTCCTGGTGTACCCGGACATCGCTATCAGAGCCCAGGTGCATGGAACCGTCTTCGTTCTGGCTTACATCGACGAAAAAGGAGAGGTTGTGAGAACCGAGGTCCTGAAGGGGATCGGGGCGGGATGCGATGAAGCCGCGGCCGCAGCGGTGAAAAAAGTTCACTTCCTGCCGGGGAAACAACGGGGGCGGCCTGTGAAAGTCAAAGTTTCGATTCCGGTGGTCTTTCGGCTTCGCACATCCTGAACCGTCAACGCTCCTCCCACAGACCGGAGGGTAGTGCCATGACAATCCAGAAAATCCTCTTTCCTACCGATTTTTCTTTCTGTTCCGATCAGGCTTTGAGGGAAGCCTTGTTTCTGGCCGAACAATATGCGTCCGAACTGCACGCCGTCCACGTGACGCTTCCGCTGGAGCAGGAACGCCCGAGCGCTTCTTCGCTTCTGCCCGACCTCGGAGTGATTCAGCAACAAATTGACCAGATGCGCGAACGACGATCCCGCACCGGACCGAGACACTACAAAGATATCGTTATCCTTCAGTCCGCACTTCGCGGAATTTCGGCCGCGGAGGCTCTCCTCGACTATGCCCGGGAAAATGACATCGATCTGATTGTGATGGGCACACACGGTCGACGGGGATTGAAACATCTCATGTTGGGAAGCGTGACGGAAGAAGTTGTCAGATTCTCCCAATGTCCCGTCTATACGATCCGGGAAACGAACTCCGCCCGGACGCGACATCCCATTCGGCAAATCCTCGTACCCGTGGATTATTCCGAACATGCTCGAATCGCCCTCGCCCATGCAAAATCCATTGCAGCAGACTATCGCGCCACGATCCGGGCCCTTCACATCATCGAAGAAACAATCCGCCCTTCGTTCTATGTTACTGGACGGACATCGAGTTCATCGTGGTATCCGGAGGTCGAAGCGGCAGCGACCAGTGAGATGAAGCGTTTGTTTGCAGACGCACCCGGTCCCGACGTACCTGCCGAGTTCCATATCAGAGAAGGCCGTGCGCCAATCGATATCGTCGCCTTCGCCAAACGAAACGGCATCGATCTGATCGTGATGGCGAGCCACGGACTGACGGGCATTGAGCATTTCCTTCTTGGCAGTGTTGCTGAAAAAGTAATCCGGATGGCCCCTTGTCCGGTGTTCACCGTGAAATCGTTCGGGAAGAGACTCACGGCTCCCGAGCCGGAACGCCTTCTCAGTTCTGAGAAATAGAGACCTTCCGCGATCGACGACAGCCGTTTTTCTCCGGTGAATTCCACGTTTTCCCCTCTCCTTGTCCAATTCCTCAACGGCACAAAGGTTGCTTAGTGTTACAGCAATCAGCGCTTTGTTGTATTGTCTCGAAACCAAAAATCCCGGCCAATTCATAATCCGATGGTAATAGACTTTTTCCTTCCTTTCCGATACCTCCTTTTTCTGTTCTTCGTTTTAGTCTTGCCTGCGACGGCTGTCCACGCTCAAACAAGGGCAGATTGCCTCATCTGTCACAGCGATCCGGACATGATGATGGTGAAGGACGGAAAAGAGGTTTCTCTCGCCGTGGATGAAACATCGTTGAACAGGTCCCCACACGCGAAGCTCACGTGCGTGGCGTGTCATACGGGGTTCGACGCGGACAACATTCCGCACAAGGATCCCATCACTCCTGTCAACTGTACAACATGCCACAGCGATGCGGGCCGGAAGCATGCCTTTCACCCCGAGATGATCAGAGCCACAGGGACCAATGGAAAACCGGCCACTTCCTGCAAGTCGTGCCATGGCACGCATGACATCGTTTCCCCCAAGGTTCCGGGCTCAAAGTTCCATTCCTCGAACCTCACGAACAGCTGCGGACTCTGCCATTCGACTGTCAGCCGGACGTATTTCCATTCCGCCCATGCGGCCGCGGCGGCCGAAGGCGTCAAAGGAGCCCCATCCTGTCTCACCTGTCATAGAAACGATATCACCCGGGTCAGGCCCGGGAGAGATCTTGCACAGTTGAAAATCGCGCAGGAGAAAATGTGTCTCTCGTGTCATCTGGACGACCCTGATGTTCGGGCACGCACCGCACCGACGGCGGGCTTCATTGCTGCCTACGAGAAGAGCGTCCACGGCGCTGCGCTGCTCCAGGCCAACGCGAAGGCAGCCAACTGCGTGGACTGTCACGGCAGTCATGAGGTTGCCAAAGGTACCGAGCCATCCGCGAAAATCAACAAGAAGAACACGCCGGAAACGTGCGGTACCTGCCATGCCGATGTCGCCCGGGAATTCACCGAAAGCGCGCACAGCATCGCGGTCAGCAAAGGGAACAGGGATGCACCCGTCTGCACCGATTGCCACGGAGAGCATAACATTCTTTCTCATCTGGATCCTCGGTCCCCGGTGGCGCCGCTGAACGTTTCAGGAAAAGTCTGTTCCCCATGTCACAGTTCTCTTGCGCTCTCGGAAAAATACGGTCTTGATTCCGATCGGTTCAAAACATTTTCCGACAGTTACCACGGTCTCGCAAGCCGGGCAGGCTCTCTTGAAGTCGCCAACTGCGCAAGCTGTCACGGCGTGCACAATATCAAGTCTTCCAGCGATCCCACATCCATGATCCACAAGGACAACCTCGCAAAGACCTGTGGAAGTTGTCATCCCGGCGCCAACGAACGTTTTGGCATCGGATCCGTGCACGTGAACGTGAGGAGCAAGGAGGAGGACCCGCTCCTCTATTGGATCGCCACTGCTTACCTGATCATGATCGTCAGCATCATCGGCGGGATGGCGGCTCACAATATTGCCGATTTCATTCGCAAGTCCCGAAGGAAACTCCTGATCCGGCGCGGCATTGTTCATGAAGCCCACATGGGTCACCATCTGTATGTGCGCATGACCCTCAGCGAGCGGATCCAACACGGCACGCTGGCTGCGAGCTTTATCCTGCTGGTGATTACGGGATTCATGCTCCGTTATCCCGAAGCCTGGTGGGTGGTGTCCCTTCGGAATCTCAGCGATAGTGTGTTCGATCTTCGCGGTCTCGTTCACCGCATCGCGGCCGTGATCATCGTGGGTGCCAGCCTTTACCATATCTATTATATCAGGTTTACCGAGCGGGGACGTGAGCTCATCAGAGACTTGCTCCCCCGATGGCAGGATGTGCGCGACACTGTTGCCGTGGTGAGATACAATTTCGGCTTCTCGAAGGAGAAACCGCGCCTCGGGCGCTTCAGTTACATTGAAAAAAGCGAATACTGGGCCCTTGTGTGGGGAACCGTTGTCATGGGAGCAACGGGCGTGATCATGTGGTTTGACAACACCTTCATTGGAATTCTGACGAAACTGGGCTATGACGTTGCGCGGGTGATTCATTTCTACGAAGCGTGGCTGGCCACGCTGGCCATTCTCGTCTGGCATTTCTACTATGTCATGTTTAATCCCGACACTTACCCCATCAACTTTGCCTTCTGGACCGGGACGATCACGGAACACGAGATGGCTGAAGAACATCCTCTTGAGCTGGAGGAGGTCAAAAAGAAACAGAAAGAACAGGGGATGATTGCCGTCACTCCATCGGAAGCGGGGAAAACACGGAAGCCACGAAAATGAGGAAACGTCTCCCCGTTTTACAGACCATCGGAACTGAGGAACAGTCCCCCGGGCAGCCGTTCCGTGCGATCCTCAGGGCCGTTGTGCTGATAGCTGCATTGTCCTCAGCCGCCCTCAGCCAGGAAAAGGCCGACTGTCTCATATGCCATGAAGACAAGGATCTTGCGGCGGTACGGGGGAAGAAGACCGTCTCGCTGTATGTCGATGAGGGGCGATTTCTCAAGTCCGTGCATCGCGACTTCAACTGCACCTCGTGTCACACGGATCTCGACGGCGAGGAGATGCCACACAGTGTGCCTTTACAGAAAGTAGAGTGCGGCCTATGTCACGGCGACAGACAGGAAGAACACAAGGAGAGTCTGCACGGAAAAGCCATCGAACGCGGAGACCCGCTTGCCCCAACCTGCCAATCCTGTCACGGAGAGCATTACATTCTGAGGGTCAGGGATCATGCATCTGCCGTTGCACCCCTCCGTATTCCGTTTGTTTGCGGCCGCTGTCACCAGGAGGGAACCCGCGTCACCCGCGAGCGGGAGATTCCGCAGGCCCGGATTCTGGAGAACTACTCCGAGAGCATTCACGGCGAGGGTCTTCTGAGAAAAGGACTGATTGTCGCGCCGAATTGTGCCTCCTGCCATACGTCCCACCGCATTCTCCCTCACACGGACCCGCGCTCGTCGATCGCACGAGCAAACATCGCCGCGACGTGCGCGACCTGTCATGCGGAGATCGAAGAAGTGCACCGCAAGGTCATCAAAGGAGAGCTCTGGGAAAAACAAGAACATGTTCTTCCTGCGTGCGTCGATTGCCATCAGCCGCATAAGATCAGAAAAGTATACTACGATCAGGGGATGGCCGACAAGGATTGCCTGCGTTGTCATGAGCGTGAGAACATTGTCTCGTCCAAAGACGGGCATTCGCTCACCGTCACCGTTTCCGTGTTGAGCCAATCACGTCATGCGGCCACGAGCTGCAGTCAGTGTCATGCCGGAGTCAATGCGTCGCGCCACCGTCCGTGTGAGACAATCAGCCAGAAGGTGGATTGCGCTTCCTGCCATGCGGAAGCGGGTCGGCAGTTTCAACTGAGCACGCATGGGCAGCTTGTTGCGATCAATGACCCTAACGGTCCCACCTGCAAGGAATGCCATGGGACTCACGGCGTTCTGGGGAAAGCAAACCCGAAGTCCCCCATTTTCGCCATGAATATCCCCGCATTGTGCGCCACATGTCACCAGGAAGGAAAGAAAGCCGCAGTCCGCTACGCGGGGAGAGAACATGAGATTGTCGACCACTATACCGAGAGCATCCACGGGAAGGGACTGCTCAAGAGCGGTTTGACCGTGACGGCGACGTGCACGAATTGCCACACCGCGCATAATGTCCTGCCGGCTTCGAACGAGGTCTCGAGCGTCCATCCTCGCAACACGCCGCAAACGTGCGGGAAGTGTCATCACGGTATTGAGGATCAATTCCTCAACAGCATTCACGCAAAAAAAATGGGGGAGAAGGACAAACATCCCCCGGTGTGCAGCGATTGCCACACCGCTCACACGATCAGACGCACGGATGCCGAAGGATTTAAACTCGACATCATGACAAAATGCGGCCGCTGTCACGAAACGATCGCGGCGACGTACTTCGACACGTATCACGGCAAAGTCTCACAGCTTGGATACACGAAGACGGCAAAATGCTACGACTGCCACGGGGCACACGACATTCTCCCGGTCTCCGACCCCCGGTCGCGGCTCAGTCACGACAATGTGGTCACGACGTGCCAGAAGTGCCACCCGGGTGCAACACGCCGTTTCGCCGGCTATCTGACGCACGCCACGCATCATGATCCGGAGAAATACCCGTTTCTGTTCTGGACGTTCTGGGGAATGACGGGGCTGTTGGTGGGGACGTTCATCCTTGGTGGCGTTCACACTCTGTTATGGCTTCCCCGGGCCCTCAAATTCAGACGGGAGCGAACGATGAAGCGCCGTCGCGATCAAGAAGAAGGAACGGAAAATGCCTGATACGGCCCCGGCGGTAAAGGAAAAAGAGCCCATCGTCTCGCAACCAGTACAGGTGAAGGGGGAAGAACGGCAGATCAGACGTTTTTCGAATCTCGAACGTGTCCTTCACGCCGTCATGATTGTGAGTTTTATCAGCCTTGCGGTCACGGGCATGATTCTAAAATTCTCCTACACCGGCTGGGCAAGTATCCTGGCTCGTGTGCTTGGGGGTTTCGAAGCGATGGGATACATCCATCGAGTCGCCGCTGTGATGATGTTCGGAATTTTCTTCTCTCATCTGTATGATCTCCTGAACCGGAAGCGGAAAGAGGCCGGTTCGTTGAAAGCCCTGCTCTTTGGACCGGATACGATGCTCCCCACAAGGCGCGATCTGCGCGAGTTCATCGCTTCCCTCAAATGGTTCTTGAACCTTGGCCCTCGGCCCGCGTACGGGCGCTGGACCTACTGGGAGAAGTTCGACTACTTTGCCGTGTTCTGGGGAATCGCCGTTATCGGATCCACCGGCTTGATGCTCTGGTTTCCGGAGTTCTTTACTCAATTCGTGCCCGGCTGGTTTCTCAACGTCGCGACCATCATCCACAGCGATGAGGCCTTGCTCGCCGTGGGATTCATCTTCACAGTGCATTTCTTCAATACTCATTTGAGACCCGAGAAGTTTCCGATGGATATTGTCATCTTCACCGGACGCGTCTCTTTGGAAGAATTCAAAGAAGATCGTCCCAAAGAATATGAGAAGCTGAAGAAATCCGGAGAACTCGAATCGCTCATGGCTGAACCATATCCCCCCATTGTTCTGCGGACCATCCGCGCATTCGCCTGGACAGCCCTTGGATTGGGTTTCACGATCATTGTGATGATCATGTACGCAATGATTTTCGCCTACCGTTGATCTTTCGGCCTCCTTGTCCATCGCATTTTTTTTGCAGAATTAGGAAAACGGCCCCTTCCGATTCCTGAGAGTAGTCCCCCTTTTTCGTTGGACTTTGCACATATTCCCCATTTTACAGCATTTTGTGCATGGTACATTAGTTGCATCGTTTCAGTGAAAATCCAGGAATCTCTGCGTCCTTTTCACTGAATTATCAGGGAATGCATCAATGCCTCTTCTCGATTCTCACTCAGGCACGACGCGACGATCGTATTCACTCAGCGAGCTGGAAACTGCGGCCGCCGAGATGAGCGGGTACGATCTTCTTTGTCTCGCCGCTGCCTGGTCCGGTCACGCCGGCGGAACGCTTTCCATCATGGACATCACCGCCGCATTGTATCTCCACGTTGCCAGGTTGGATCCTCTGCGTCCCGACTGGCCCGGCAGGGACCGCATCGTGTGGTCAACCGGTCATAAGGCGCCAAGTCTCTACCTCGGACTCGGCATGGCGGGTTTCTTCGATGTGCGCGAAGTCGTCAAGCTCAGAAAACTCTGGAGCCCGTTTCAGGGTCACCCGCACTGGCTCAAACTTCCCGGCGTGGAAGTTTCCACCGGATCACTCGGTCAGGGACTGAGCATTGCCGTCGGAATGGCCCAGGCGCTCCGCCTCAAGAAATCCGATGCACGCGTCTATTGCATCATGGGGGATGGAGAACAGCAGGAAGGACAGATCTGGGAAGCCGTAATGGAGGCAGGCCACTACCGGCTGAACAATCTCATCGGCGTCATCGACCGGAACAGACTTCAAATCGACGGCTGGGTAAAAGATGTGATGAACGTCGAGCCCCTGAAAGAAAAGTATGAAAGTTTTGGATGGGAGGTGCTGGAGATTGACGGCCACAACATGAAGCACATTGTCGATGCGTTCGACTGCGCCGCGACAGTCCGGGGAAAACCCGTGGTCATCATTGCGGACACCGTCAAAGGAAAAGGCGTGGACTTCATGGAAGACATCGCGGGCTGGCACGGAAAATCTCCCAGCCTGGAAGAAATGAAAAAGGGACTCGAACAGCTGGGACTCTCGGAAAAACTTCCGGTCGAGGAACTTCTCGAGTCGGCCAGAAAGTACCAGGACACCGTTGACGCGGGCCTTGAAGAGAAAATGCCGAAATTCAAACGGAGCTATTGGTGGAACTCCGATGAACTGATGCGGGTCGAAATGCAGCCGACTCGCAAGGGGTTCGGCACGGCCCTGCAGCTGCATGGGGGAGATGAACGGATCGTCTGTCTCGGCCTGGATATTTCCGGTTCCATTACCATCAGCGATTTTTACGCGAAGAACCCGGAACGTAAAGATCGATGGATCAGTCTCGGCATTGCGGAGCAGAGTGCAGTGGGAGTTGCCGCCGGTCTTGCGCGCGAAGGCAAGATCCCCGTGCTTGGAACATACGGAACGTTTGCCTCCGCCCGCTGTCTGGATCAGATCAGGACGACGGTCTGTTACGGCGAATTGAACGTTCTGATTGCAGGCGCGCACGGCGGTGTTTCCGTGGGTCCCGACGGCGCGACGCACCAGGCGCTCGAGGACCTGTTCCAGATCTGCGGACTTCCGAATATGAATGTCTCGGTACCGTGCGACATCATCGAAACTCAGAAAGCGACGGAGCATCTGCTCTTCACATTACAGGGCCCAAAGTATATCCGGTTTGCCCGGGAGGCCACACCCATCGTCACCACCGAGAAGACCCCGTTTCGATGGGGGGAAGCCAACGCCATCCGTTTCCGGGGAGAGCAAGCTCGTTTCATCGACGCTTTTCAAACGGTTCCGGCCTCGGAGTATGAACCTGAAGACGAACAGGTGACGATCATTGCGTGCGGTCCCATGGTGCCGGAGGCAATGAGGGCGGCGTACATTCTGAAGAAGGAACGGGACATCGAAACACTTGTGCTCAACATGCACACTTTGAAACCGCTCGACCGCAACGCCATTGTGAAGGCAGCCGGACGAGCCGGCATTGTCATCACCGCCGAAGAACATCAGATCGGCGGATTGGCCGACCGGGTGTGCAGGATCATCACGGAATCTCCCGAGCTCTGCCAAACGCCCATTATCACGGGCGCCATCGGCATCAAAGACCGGTTCGGGGAATCGGGCGCACCGTGGGAATTGATCAAAGAATTCGAGGTGAGCGCGGAACATATTGCGCAGAAGGCTCTGGAACTCATTGAAGTCAAAAAGAGAGCATTCGAGATACGGACTTAGCGATCCGATGGATAGTAAGGGTTATGTGCCAAATGAAAGCGGTGCAGGTACTCCTGAAAAAAGGAAATCCCCCTGGGAGGTTGTACAACAAGTTCTGTTGTCATGCTGGGCATAGTACTCAGTTTTTGTTGCTAATTTTCTCACGAAGCATTTGCTAGCAATGACTTGCAGACAATGGTCAAAAGTCGTTTTGACATTGTGTCAGGAAAAAGTAAAAAGTCGGCTTTGTCGATTCCATCAGTAACAAACATTTCAAAAGTGTTAATCGCCCTAAACAGAAAAATGGCTCACTATGGTTTGATTGTTTACTTACTGACAACACAGGCAGTCAGCAACACATTTTGAGTACTATACGCATGCTGAGTGGAACGAAGCATCTGCTCTTTCTGTGCAAAAGGGGCAGATTCTTCAGTCTCCGCCTTCTGCGGATCCTTCAGAATGACATTTTGTTTCTTTTTGTACAGC
>JACPLA010000030.1 GCA_016186715.1 Ignavibacteriales bacterium
AGAGTAGATGTTCAGTTTGTAGCGGGCGAGGAAGCGAATGATCTTCTTGAAGTTTTCCAGCGTGGAAACCTGTCCGCGGCTGAGGTCGTCGGTGATTCCGCGCATCTTTTGAAGAGGCCAGTCATGAATAGAAACGCGCGGAGCCTGCACGACCCTCTTGTCTCGGTACACCAGCTGAAGAAGGGTCTGCACCGCGTAGAACCGGCCGCGGGGAGATTCTGCCACGATCAGAATTCCGTCGCTTCCGACATCCAGAACGTATCCCTCATCCTTCATTTCGGCGGTGAGCCGGCATGAACGGGCTTTCAGAAGATCGCGCGCCCACTTGCTGCCCGCCGTTCCGATCAGAATGAAATTCGACGGCCTCTTTCGCAGAGATCCCTCGGCAACTATTTTTAGCGGTGGTGCGCCCTGCTCGACGAGGGCTTCGTTCAGTTGATCGGCCGCGAAGCGGTCGTCCTTCCCGGCTCCGTCAGCCAGAACGAGAAGAGTCTGGGAACTGATTCTGAATGTCCCCGGCGAGCGGGTGACCGATTGGGGAGTTGGTATGATCTCAACCGGCGGCTCTTTGGTTTGAGTCATGGAAGTGGTGAGACAGATGAGAGAGAGAGTCAAGAGAGAAGCAAAGGTGGAGAGGACGGGTTGACGTGACATGGATGTTCCGGATGTTGTGAAACAAACCTGGTGCCGACAGCGCCTCCCGAAGAAGGGAAGAAGCGGGGGAGTGGAACGTTAGGAGTTGGCACCGGGATCGATGCCAATTTTAGAAAGAATCAGATCGGGTGATTCTTGTTTTACGCAACAGGAGTCGGGCTCTCCGGTGGTGTGCTCCCCTTTGGCTCATCGTCCGTTCCCTTCTTGATTTCCTGGATTTCGTTGCGGATTTCCTGAGCCTTTCTCTTAAGAGTTGCCATGTGTTTGCGAACGCGCGTTCCAGCGGACTTGTTGTGTTTTTCATAGAATTTTTCGAAGTCCTTCTGGAAAGTCTGAATCAGATCCAACAACTCCTGATAACGATTCATCGAGAACTCCTTTTGAGTAAGAGTGAACGTTTCGGTTGCTTCATTCTCATTTTAGGTTTGTTTTGCCAGGTCAGCAGCCCTGCGGAGGCGATTCATCATCGATTCACGTTTGTCGTACAATCGCTTCAGCTTGCGCGGCTTTCGTTTCGCCAAAGCGAATGAGGTCATCACAGGCATGGCAACCGTTGAGTCGATATATGCGACAATGGTGTCAGGCAGCTTGTCCGGGTCGATTTTTCCCCAGCTGACAGCCTCAGACGGTGTCGCGCCCGAAAGCCCCCCCGTGTCGGGCCGTGCGTCCGTGAACTGTACAAAGAAATCGTGCCCTTTTTCATTGATTTTGAGCACTTCCTGAATCTGGGGTTCCGTTTGAAGAACGAAGTTCTTCGGGGAGCCCCCGCCAAAAACCAGAACACCGCTTCTCCCCCGTTTTTGCTTGGCCTCGAGGACTATTGCCGCAGTCTCGTTCACATCGGCCAAAACGTCAAACTGACACCGGTTACCGTAAAGGGCGGTTTCGGCAACGTTCATCCCGATTGAGCTATCTCCGGGTGAAGATGTGTAAACCGGAACCGCGCAGCGGTAAGCAGTGCCAAGAATGCTCTTGTAAGGCTTCTTGAGAAGCCTTTCACGGCCGGCGAAATATTTCCCCAGTTTGTAATGAAATTCGGATGTGCTCATGGTCATCTGGAATTCCGGAGCCCAAAGAATGGTCCTGTAGAAGTCGTCCGTATCGAGAAGAACCTTGTAATCAAAGAGAATATCATAGATCCTGATGACCGCCTCCTTGCGAAGGACCCGGTCGTCGAGAAAGGGCGAACCACGGTGGAGAGAATGTCCGATGGAGAAGTGGGTGTCATGGTAGAGGTTGGCCCCCGTGCTGACAATCCAGTCGACAAATCCCGCCTCCATGAGTGGGACAATGCATGATCCGCCGAGTCCGGCCGGAGTCAAGGCTCCCGTGAGGCTCATCCCGATCGTTACGTCCCGATCGAGCATCTTGCCGGCAAAGAGCTGACATGCTTCGCTGAGGCGGCCCGCGTTGTAGGCCTGGAAATACCGTTCGACAAGATCGGTGACGGTTGCGTTTTTTCTGATAGGGGAGGGATTGATCTTCTGACCGGAGAGGAATCTGCTGCGTCTTGCCATTCTGTCCTTTCAGAAAGAGTGGGGGTCGGGGAACAATATAAGGTTTCTGGCCTTGAAATCAAGCGAAATTCACAAAATTTCAACTCATGACACTTCCGCCGTTGACGCTGAGCGTTGCTCCGATCAGATGATCCGACAGACTGGATGCAAGGAAGAGAACGGGGCCGGCGATTTCCTCGGGTGTGGCAACACGTCCGCGCGGAATCAATTCCTCAATTCGTTTCCTGGAGCTCCGGGGCCGAAGAGCAGAAGCAGACATCTCCGTGTCGACCCATCCTGGAGCGACGCAATTTACATGAATGCCGAAGGGCGCAAGCTCGACCGCGATCGACTTTGTAAACGCAATGACGCCCCCTTTTGAAGCTGCGTAGTGAGAATGAAAAGGTTCTCCCCTCTGTCCGGCGGTACTGGAAATGTTGATGATCTTTCCTCCACGGCGTTTCATGAGAGGAACAACAGCTCGGCAAAAGAGGAAGACGCCCTTCAGATTCGTCGAGAGAGTCTCATCCCATTGTCGGGTGCTCATCGCTGCAAGCGACGCTTTCTTCCAGATGCCCGCGTTGTTCACAAGGATGTCGATTCTGCCGAATTCCCTGTGAACACTCCGGACGGCTTCAAGAACGCTCCGTTGGGAAGAAGCAACCGCCCTGATCAGAAGACACCTTTTTCCCAAACGGGAAATCTGCTTGCGTATCCTCTCCCCTTCTTTTTCTCTCAAACGATAGGTGATGGCAACGTGGGCTCCGGCCTGTGCCAAGAGGAGGGCACAAGCTGCTCCAATCCCCCGTGAACCCCCGGTTACGAAGGCAACCTTTCCGTGCAGGTTTATCATTCGATATACTCCAGCTGGTGTTTTTTTTAGACCGATGTGGAAACGGGGTTGTCCAAAAACAGCTTCTACATTCATCATTCGATGTTCGACATTCGATATTTCTTGAAAATATCGAGCAATGAACGCCGAATGTCGAATGATGAAGGAGTTTTCGGACAGCCTCTAATGGAAAATTTGGCTTTGTAGCCTCGCATCCCGCTAAAGCGGGACGCTTATCGAAAAATGCTGTGCAAAATGTACGCTTCGCCGTGAGCCCTCGGCCTGAGCGGCTCGACGAGTCTTCGGCGAGCTCAGCCGAGCCGCTCGCCGAGTTGCTCGGGCTGAAGGCTCAGCCGAACGGTCGGGATGGCTTGTCCGCCGGAGTCCGTCGGACGGACGAAGGCGGACATCCCGACCAGCCTGCCCGCCGTGTTGTTTGGCGGGGTTGAGTTTCGAAAATCTTCAAAAAGCAGCAACTCTCGAAGTGATTGCGTTAGTCGAGAGTACTTTTTGAACAGCCTCAGTGTGCCTATCTTTGGCAGTCGCAGTTTACTTCCTGGCAAAAATCCGTTCTTTTCTGCCCTTTTCCCTGATCGCCTCATTAGCATCTTTAAGGTCAGGCGGGCATGTCCCATAACAGGTAAAGCCAATCCTCAGAACTCCGGAACAAGGCGTCAGCAGATCTTGAAGAGGTATCTCTTGAAAAATAGGACTCGTTCCTAAAATAGGCTTTTTTTCGCGAAATTTTCAATTTCCAGCTTGACACTCTTTCATTCTACGACTAAATTGGTCGGACTTTAATTTGGACTCCTTTGGTCGGGTTAAGAGAGGACGGAAACTATGCTTGAATCATACCTGATAACATTCCGCGAAGGTGTGGAAATCGCACTCATCGTCGGGATTCTGCTCGTCTATCTTCGGAAGATACACAAGACAAACCTTGAATCCATGGTCTTTTACGGCCTGGCGGCGGCTGTCCTGGTCAGCGCGGCGGCGGCCGTTGTCCTGGAGATGCTTGCCATGGACTTCGAATTGCTCGAAGGCTCTCTCATGTTCATCGCCGCTGTCTTTGTGACGACGATGATCATCTGGATGTGGCGGACCTCCCGGCATATCAAAAAAGATATTGAGCACAAGATACACCAAATCGTTTCCGAAGAAAAAACCCCGGTTGGCGCGTTCATCGGTGTCTTCCTCTTCACGTTCCTGATGGTGGTCAGAGAAGGGGTGGAGACCGTGATCTTTTTACGGGCCGTTTCCTCCGGACAGGGGATGTGGGGAGTGCTGGTCGGTGTGGTGGCCGGGGTTCTCGCGGCAGTGGCGTTTGGGGTGCTGTTTGTCAAAGGAAGCGTGAGGGTCGATATCGGCAAGTTCCTCAAGGTTACCGCAGTGGTTCTTCTGATTTTCGTGGCCCAGCTTATCGTGAACGGGATTCACGAGTTCTACGAGCTGGGGGTCTTTCCGGCCAACCCCGACGCCATGGCCGTCATCGGTCCCATTGTACGGAACAATCTTCTTTTTGTCCTTGCGATTTTCAGCATCCCGGCCATCATGTTTATTATTCCGGCCTCGCGGCGGACTGAGATCGTGGTGACAAAGACAAACCGGCGCTGGCAGCTCGCGACGGGTTTCTTCTCGCTCATCATCGTGTTCTTCTTCGGATTTGACTACGTCTTTGCGAACCGGTCGTCGGTTGTCGTCTCGCCTGCAATCACCATCCGCTCGGAGAGTGGAGAGATTTCTATTCCCATCAGCAATCTCCTCGACGGCGATCTGCACCGGTATCAATGGATTTCACCGGACACCGTGTACATCCGGTTCTTTGCGATGAGGACTAGCCCCACCACGTTTGGGACCGCCTTTGATGCATGCCGGGCATGCTATAACTATGGGTTTTACTATCTGAAAGATGGAGAGCTGATCTGTTCCGTCTGCGACGCCCCGTCGGAACTGAGCAAGCTGGCTGTTGCCGCCGAAGTTGATCCGGATCAGAGCGGATCCATGAAGGGCCTTGGCTGTGTTCCCCTGTATCTCCCGTCAAGAATTTCGGATGGGAGGATTTTGATCAGCACCGACCAGCTGCTTGTGAATAAGAAGTATTTCCAGACCGGTTTCGACCCGGTTGTGAACGCTCCGCGCATTTCAGCCGAGGTCAGACAGGTACATTAAAAAACAAAGAGTGCATCACCATCCTGACAGATCGACGATGCACTCTTTCAATCAACGGAACGCTCCGTACGAGCGTCCGTTTGGCAATATAGCCCAAAAGGGAAGCGTTGTCAAGCGGGCGGCCGGACGTTCCTTCACGTCCACGGCCGGAGGATTCCATGAAGTACGCAGTACGGTTCGTTATCGTTGCATTCTTTGCGGCATTGCCCGGGGCCGAACTCCCCGCTCAGGAGGCAGATTCCCTCAAAGAAATTCGTCGACAAATCGACATTCTTGTCGAGGAACTTGAGCGGCTGAAGCTCGGCGAAGTTGCGGAGCCCTCATACGAAGCGCAGCGCGGATTGGGTCCCGCAGCGGCAAAGGTCTATCAGCTGAAAAAAACCGGCGTATCGATCGCCGGGTACGGTGAAGTGGTCTATGAGAACTATGCGAAAGAGAGGGATGACCGGGCCGCAGCCAACAAGCCGGACAAAATCGATTACCTGCGGAACGTGATCTATGTCGGTTTCCGCTATGACGACTGGATTCTTTTTAATTCTGAGGTCGAGTTCGAACATGGCAGCACAGGAAAAGGAGGGGAGGTCTCCGTTGAGTTCGGTTACGTCGAATTGATGCTTTCAAGACTCTTCAATGTCCGCGCAGGCATGGTTCTCCCGCCTGTGGGGATTATCAATGAAAAGCACGAACCCTCGACGTTTTTCGGCTCCCTCAGACCCCAGGTCGAACGGTCGATCATTCCGAGCACCTGGCGGACCAACGGCATAGGAAGCTACGGAGAACTGGGATCTTCGCTGAACTACCGCGCGTATGTGGTTGAAGGATTCAACGCGAAGAATTTTTCGGATGCCGACGGCGTGAGGGGCGGACGTCAAAGCGGCGCAAGTGCGAGGGCTGAGAATTTCGGCCTGACCGG
>JACPLA010000010.1 GCA_016186715.1 Ignavibacteriales bacterium
GAAGGACCTGATCAAACAATAAACTACCGCCGCCAAAGGCGGTGGCTTTGGAAAGCATGAGCATTCGCACACATCACCATGTTTACGGCGACGCTATGGAATCAAATCGGCAATCCCGGCAAAGCCAAGACTTCCATTACCACTGCCATAGGCAGTGGGTCTCTACATCAGAGTAAAGAAGAATGGATGCGGCAAGTCAGCGGGAAGCGTGAAAAAAATCTGGATAATGAACGAGAAACTTCTTAGGTTCACCTGAAATCCCGCTATCACGAAATCCGAATCAATGAAGAGAATCTTCCCCGCTTCATTCTATAACCTGATCACGCTGGCCGGGGCAACGATCGCCTCGGTGAGCTTCGGGCTCATTGTGTTTCTGATGGTCCTCGAGTTGTTTGCCGAGGAACAGAAACCGTACATGGGCATCATTGCCTTTCTCATTCTTCCCGGTATTCTTCTTTTCGGCATCGCGCTCATCATCGCAGGAATCCTCCGGGAACACCGCCGGGAACGGAAAGGAAAGCCGCACGGCCTCCATCTTCCCCACATCGATCTGAACAACCCCCGGCATCGGACTGCGTTCTTCTACTTCTCGGTCGGCGGCATTTTGCTCCTCACGTTCACCGCGTTCGGAAGCTTCAAGGCGTATGAGTATACCGACTCAGACGCTTTCTGCGGCGAAATGTGCCACAAAGTGATGGAGCCGGAGTACACCGCCTATCAGTTCTCGCCTCACGCCCGCGTCGGGTGCGTGAAATGTCACATCGGTCCTGGTGCGGGATGGTTTGTCCGGTCAAAGCTCTCCGGAGCGTATCAGGTGTATGCCACCGTACTGGACAAGTATCCGCGGCCAATTCCCACCCCCATCGAGAATCTGCGTCCCGCCCAGGAAACGTGTGAACAATGCCACTGGCCGAAACATTTCTTCAGCGAAAAGCAGCGCAGGATCACCAACTATATTGGGGACGAAATCAACACGAAATGGACGATGAACCTCCTGATGAAGATCGGGGGCGGAAACATCGAAGCGGGACCGACCTCGGGAATTCACTGGCACATGAATATCAACAACGAGGTGACGTACATCGCCCTCGATACGGCACGCTCGGTGATCCCCTGGGTAAGAGTCAGAAGCCGGGACGGAGTCGAACAGGTGTACAGAAGCACTGAATTCGATGTTTCCGAAGAAGAGCTGCAGAAAGGACAAAAACGCCGGATGGATTGTGTCGATTGCCATAACCGGCCCACGCACATCTACCACCCGCCGGCCCGGTCGATCAACCACGTGATGGAATTAGGATGGATCGACAGAACCCTTCCTTTCATTAAGAGCGTGGGTGTGCAGGCTCTGGAGCACTCCTACGCGTCGAAACAGGGAGCCCTTGACAGCATCCGGGCAACGGTGGAAGAATTCTACAGGTCAAATTACCCTGATCTATACGGGAAGAGGAAACAAGACATTGACAGAGTCGTTACGGAGCTTCAGACTATTTACCGGCGCAATTATTTTCCCGAAATGAAACATGACTGGCGGCAGTATCCGGATCATATCGGTCACATGTATTCGGCAGGGTGCTTCCGCTGTCATGACGGAAAACACATCAGCGATGACGGCCAGCTCCTTTCCAGGGATTGCAATTCTGCCTGTCACACGATCCTCTCGCAGCAATTCGAAAAGGAGCCCCTGAGGCTCTCACTTGCCGGTATTGACTACCGGCATCCCGTTGACATTGGCGACGCCTGGAAGGAAATGAATTGCAGCGACTGCCACAACCCGCGGTGACACGCTTCATGCAAAACCAAGACCAACCCACTCTCGACCACAGAAAGCGCGATTTTCTGAAATACCTCCTTGGAGGGAGCTTCGTGGCGTGGGTGGTGTCCATCTTCTATCCGGTTCTTGCCTACCTGAAACCTCCCAAACAGGGGGAAGTCGAAGTAAGCAGCGTCAAAGTCGGGAAGATCGAGGACATTCAAAAAGACAGCGGTCAGATCGTGAAGTTTGGGAACAAGCCTGTCATTCTTGTTCGAAAGCCCAACGGTGAATTCCGTTCCTTTTCGGCCACGTGCACGCACCTGGACTGCACTGTGCAATACCGCAGCGACATGGGAGTGATTTGGTGTGCGTGTCACAATGGGAAATATGATCTCAACGGCCGCAATATCGAAGGCCCTCCCCCAAGGCCGCTCGAGGAGTTCCGTGTCGTGATGCAGGGCGACGAAGTATTGATCTCGAAAAACGTATGAAAGCGATTCTGCAAAACCTGTACGCGTGGATTGACGAACGGGTCCATCTCCGGGATCTGGTGGAATTCATGGGAAAAAAGTACGTGCCCATCCATCAGCACTCCATCTGGTATTATTTTGGCGGTGTTTCCCTCTTTCTCTTTATCATTCAGGTCCTGACCGGTATACTTCTCCTCCTCTACTACAAGGGAAGCGAAGAGCTTGCCTTTGAAAGCATTCAGTTCATCATGTCAAAGGTGGAGTTCGGCTGGTTGATCCGCTCGATTCATAGTTGGGCGGCCAATCTGTTCATCCTCGCAGCCGTCATCCACATGTTCAGCGTTTACTTCACCAAGGCGTACCGGAAACCGCGCGAAATCACCTGGTTCACGGGGATGGCCATGCTCTTCCTCGGAATGGGTTTTGGCTTCAGCGGCTATCTCCTCCCGTGGAACGAACTGGCGTTCTTTGCGACAAAGGTTGGAACCGACATTGCAGGCGTTATCCCGGTGATCGGAAAGCCGATCATGATCCTGATGAGGGGCGGAGAAGACGTTACCGGGGCCACGCTTTCCAGGATGTTTGGATTTCATGTGGCAATCTTCCCCGGTCTGTTTGTGGTATTCCTTGGTATTCATCTCCTCCTCGTGCAGCGGCAGGGAATGAGCGAGCCGATCGGATTCGAGAACTCCCCGAATGTGGGTTCTCAGCGCACCATGCCGTTCTTTCCTAATTTCCTGCTCCGGGACCTTCTCTTGTGGCTCCTCGTCCTGAATGTCCTGGCGGTGCTGGCGGTTCTTTTTCCCTGGGAACTGGGAATAAAAGCAGATCCCTTTGCTTCAGCTCCCAGCGGTATCAAGCCGGAGTGGTACTTCCTCTTCATGTTTCAGACTCTCAAATACATTCCGGCTCAAGTTCTTTTTGTCGATGGCGAGGTCCTGGGAGTTTTGTTGTTCGGCCTCGCCGGTCTCCTGTGGACTCTTGTTCCTTTTTGGGACCGCAAGAGTGCGGCCGGTCAGCAGAACCGGTTTGTCAATTATGTTGGGATTTTTGTTGTCCTCTATGTTCTTCTCTTTACAATCCTGGGATACGTCGTATGAGAACGCAGCGGGGCTGCCGTGTTTATCTTTTTACTCTCCTGCTTGCAGCGGCGGCGCAGCCTTCGGTTCGCGCGCAGGATCAGTGTCTCGCGTGCCATGAAGCCATGGAAGACAAGAGTGCTTTGCTCTTCAAACGCGATGTACATTTTCTCAAGGGCCTCTCGTGTGCGAGTTGTCATGGTGGAGACAAATCCAGGGAGGAGATGGACGAATCGATGAACAAGGAGGCGGGGTTTCTTGGAGTCCCATCGGGAGATGAGGTTTCCTCGGTCTGCGCCGCCTGTCACTCCGACGAAGCCGTCATCGTGAAGACATACCGGTCGTCGCTGCCTGTCGATCAAATGGCCTCCCTGACGGCAAGCGTCCACGGAAAATCCTCGATCAAGGGGGATCAAAGAATCGCACAGTGCACCACGTGCCACGGGGCCCACGGAATTCTTTCAAAGAACAATCGCTCTTCTCCCGTTCACCCGTTGAATGTTCCCGCCACGTGTGCGAAATGCCACTCGAATCCCCAATACCTGCGCAGCTACAATCCTGCCCTTCCCGTCGATCAACTCGACAAATACCGGACAAGCGTACACGGAAAGAAAAATGCAGCGGGTGATGCAAACGTCGCCGAGTGTGCAAGCTGTCACGGAAGTCATGACATTCTTCCCGCAAAAGATGTTCGATCACGCGTCTATGCAACGAATCTGCCCGGGACGTGCGGATCCTGCCATTCGGATGCCACCCTCATGAGGAAGTACAGGATTCCGGCCGATCAGCTTGTCAAGTACTCCCGGAGCGTCCACGGAATCGCCTTACTCCAGAAAAAGGACCTGGGGGCTCCGGCCTGTAATGATTGCCATGGAAATCACGGCGCCGTGCCGCCCGGTGTCGAGTCGATTTCGAAAGTGTGCGGGACCTGCCACGCACTGAATGCCGAACTGTTTTCGGCGAGCCCTCACAAGAAAGCCTTCGATCAACGCAAGCTTCCCGAATGCGAAACATGTCACAGTCATCACGATGTCGTTGCGGCAACCGACGAACTTCTTGGTGTCGGCAAGGAAGCTGTGTGTGCATGGTGTCACAGTCCGGAGAAATCTCCAGGAGGATACGAGGTCGCAAGGACAATGCGTACGTTCGTTGACAGTCTTCTTGCGGAGGAAAACAAGGCAACGCAGCTCGTCGCCGAAGCGGAACAAAAAGGGATGGAAGTCGGCGAGGCAAAATTCAAGCTGCGCGAAGTGCGTCAAGCCCGGCTTGAATCACGCACGAAAGTTCACTCCTTCGACGAAAGCCAGTTTCGCGAAGTTGCCGAACGGGGGCTCACCTCTGCTGCAGCAGTCTCCGAGGAGGCCGCGGAGGCATTCGTTTATATCCGACGTCTTGAGAAGGAGCAATCTTCCCGAGGCCCCTTCTGATACTCGTCATTTGCAGGATTAGGAATTGAAAATCGCAAAATGAGGAAAGGAACCTGGAGGATCCTTCAATTCACTTTTCCAAGTCCGCCGGGCTGTCCGTCTTGTTGAAAAATGAGCATACCATACCTGGCACGATTGTTGATATTTTCTACAGAATCCCGAGTCAGGGGCGCGATCATGAACGAGCAGCTCAACTCCACAAAGGGCAAGGTTGTCTTCCTCGCACAGCTCTTCAGCGTCCTGTTCATATGGATCTTCGTCTGCGTTATTACCCTCTGGATCATCAATCTGATCCTCCTCTCCATCGAACTCAATGATGCCCCCGGGGCATCTGTGGCAATCAGCATTGTCGCGATCCCCGTGTTTATTACCCTGGCAAGTGTACTCACCTACGTGTTCGTCGGTCTGCAAAGAGAAAAACATCAAACCTCAACGACGGAGGAGAAGTAACATGCGCATCCAGACCTTTGGCTTTTTCGCCTTGAGTCTCTCTGTCGGAACGCTGATTGCACAGGAGATCGAGCTTCCCACGGATCCGCTCAACGGCCGGATCACGTTCGAAGATAAAAAATGTATTGCCTGCCACGCGGTGGGAGGTTATGGCGGCACGGCGGGACCGGACCTGAGCCGTGATCAGTACTTTGGCAGCAGCATTGAGCTGGCGACAATCATCTGGAATCATTCTCCCCAGATGAACCGAAAATTCAGACAGCTGCGGATGGATCGGCCAAAACTCACGGAGGTTGAAATGCAGGACCTTCTGGGTTTTCTCTACTATCTGAGGTACCTCGGCGAACCTGGAAGCCTGGCAAACGGAAGACGCCTGCTCGCCTCCAAAGGGTGCCTTGCATGTCACAGCATCGGGGGAGAAGGGGGCACCATCGGGCCGGATTTCAAGGGAATTCAGAGATATTCCGCACCGCTGTATCTGGTCCAAGCGATGTGGAATCACGGTCCGGCAATGCAGGATCATATCAAAAAGGGAAAAATGAAATATCCCATCCTCACGGGACAGGATATCGTCGACATTGCGTCGTACCTGCGACAAGCAAGTACGGCCGAAGTTGAAATTCGTTTGTCGATCGGCAACCCCAAAAACGGCCGCGCCCTCTTCAAGGAGAAACACTGTTCCGACTGCCACGTGGGAGAGGGGAAACGAAAGCGTATAGAAGCCGGACTGATCAAGATCGACCTGAGGAAGGGAGTGACGGAAGTCGCCGGCGCGATGTGGAATCACGGGCAAGCCATGCTTGAATATATGCAGCGTGAGTCGTTGGAATGGCCGCGATTCCAAAAAAATGAGATGGCGGATATTATCGCCTACATTTATTTCCTTGGCTTCGAGGACCAGCCGGGAGACCCTGCGAAAGGTGAACGCGTGTTTTCGGAAAAAGGATGTAACAGTTGCCACGCAAAAGGAGGCCAAGGAAAAGGACCCGACCTTTCGTCGATCAAGAAAATAACATCTCCCATTCGCCTGATCCAACTCATGTGGAATCACGCGGGAGAAATGGAAGATCTTCTCATCACGCAAAACAAACGGTGGCCGGAGCTTACCACCAATGAAATGCGCGACCTTTACGGCTATCTCAGGAAAAAAGACTAACACTTCACCGGAATCCTGGAGTCTCATTTCCGATGGCGACGCTGAGTCCAACGTCAAGAAAAACACTACTGTTCGGCGGATTCGGAGCTCTTTTCCTGCTCATCGCCGGATACGTCGCCCTTGGTCCCGATGATGGTCTTCGCCAACCGCTCCAGTACAATCACAAGATCCATGTTGAAACTGCGGGATTGATCTGCACCGACTGCCACCAGGCTGTTCAAATCTCACCGTCCGCGACCATTCCACAGCTTGAAACCTGCAGCCTCTGCCATTCGGGAGAGCCGATTTCGGAATCGCCCGAGGAGCGCAGACTCCTGGAGTTCGTGTCGAACGAAACAGAGATTCCGTGGAAACGCGTCTACCGCGTCCCGGATCATGTCTATTTTTCACATCGACGTCACGTAACGAGGGGCGGTTTGGAATGCGTTACATGCCATGGAGATGTGGCTGAATTCACAGTTCCGATCACCGCTGCCGTTACGCCGGTCACCATGAAACATTGCATGGATTGCCATCGCGAGCATGCGGTGTCCAATGATTGTCTAACCTGCCACCGCTGAGGGCCGGAACCGATGGAGATCAAACGACGCGAATTCCTCAAGTTGTTCGGCGGCCTCTCCGGCAGTCTCTTCCTGGGAGGATGCGATCTGGGTGAGGTCCTTGAACTTCCTGAATCGTTGATTGAAAAAGCAAGGACCGGTCCCGGCGTCGAGACGTGGCAAAATACTATTTGCGGGTTGTGTCCCGGAGGGTGCGGAACCCGCGTTCGTCTGATCGATGACATCCCTGTTTCCATCAAGGGAAATCCCGTTTATCCCGTCAACAGAGGGGGTCTGTGTCCTCTGGGCCTTAATGTACTCCATTCTTTGTATCATCCCGATCGCCTCAAAGGACCTGTTCAAAGGAAAGGCACTCCCGAACGCCCAACGTGGGAACCCATCACGTGGGACAACGCTCTGCAGGGCGTCGCGGAGCGACTCGCGGAGCTTCGCAACACGGGGAAGGCTCATCAGGTGGTATTCCTTGGACACGAGGAAAAAGGACTGCTGAATCAACATATTGCCCGTTTCATGCAGGCATACGGATCGCCCAACTATTACCGGAGTTCCTCCGCGCAGAATACCGTTGTTCCCTACTCGCTGGTCCAGGGACGGCCGGCAATCCCGGGCTATGATGTCCTCAACGCGAGACTCATCGTCAGTTTTGGTTCGAATTTCCTCGAAGAAGGGTTCTCGCCCGTGTACTACACCAAAGTGTACAGCCATCACGAGGAGCAACAGACTCGATATATACAAATTGACTCCCGCCTCAGTCTCACGGCCTCCAATGCCGATCAATGGATTCCGATACGACCCGGCACCTATGGAGCATTGGCGTTAGGTCTCGCGTATGTTTTGATTCGTGAGGAGATGTACGATGATGAGTTCGTACAACGGAGAACCTTCGGGTTTGAGGATCGTGTGGACGGGGCAGGCGTTCGGCATGTGGGCTTTAAGAACATGGTCCTGGGAAATTATTACCCCGAGAGGGTGGAAGAACTAACGGGAATCCCAAGCCTTACGATCCTTCGACTCGGGCGCGAGCTCGGCAATACGCAGCCTGCTTTTGTCCTCGGTGATCAGGGAGCCGTCGACAATACGAACGGCACATTTGCCATGATGGCAATTCACAGCCTGAACGCCTTGCTTGGCAATTTCGAACGAGAAGGAGGAATTTTTCTTGTCGATGACCCTCCGTTTTCCGCACTCAGGCCGGTGCAAGCCGATATGATCGCGCGAGAAGGAAGCAGACAGCCTCCGATCGGCATGTCGGCGGGCGACAGATATCCATTCGCACGGTTTTCCGTTGAAACCTTTACAAACAATATCCTTTCGGAGGCCCCCTATCCGATCAGCGTCTTGTTCCTCCGTGGTGGAAATCCGCTGTTCGAGTCGCTGAACAGGAAGGAATTCGCGGAGGCCCTTAAGAAGATCCCGTTGGTCGTCAGTTTTGATTCAATTCTCAGCGAGACCAGTGAGACGGCAAACCTGGTTCTTCCAGAGCACCATTTCATGGAACGCTGGGATGAGATCTCCAACGTCGATTCCCTTCCCTTTACCCACGTCGGAATCCGGCATCCGGTTGTTCCACCCTTGCACGACACCAGGCATTTAGGGGAAGTTCTCATCGAACTTGCACGACGAATCGGAGATTCTGTCAGGAACGCCTTTCCTTTTTCCACTTACGAGGAAGAATTGAAATTTGCGCTGGAGGGAGTGTACAAATCAGGGACGGGAGCCATCGCCGCCGAAGGTACGAGCTCCCAGTGGATCCAGTACTTGCGGCAGCGCGGCTGGCACATCGGTCAATATACGTCGTTCGAGGAGTTCTGGGACCGTCTGGTGAAACAGGGCGGCTGGTGGAATCCCATTCGAACACAGAAGCGGTGGGACCAAATCTTCACAACACCTTCGAAGAAATTCGAATTCTCCTCTCAGGTACTCAAGCAGACCCTTGGCAAGCTGGTGAGCCGCGGCGGCCCGGGCGGTGGAATCGCACAAAAGAACGAACGTTTGTTGAATCAGCTGGACATCGCAGCGCGGGGTGATACGGTGTTTCTGCCGCATCATGAACCGATTCCCTCCGACCCCGACATGCCGCTTCATCTTGTCACATTCCGTTTGCTTCCGGTCCATGACGGCCAGGGAGCCGCTCTCCCCATGATGCAGGAACTGTTTGGTCACTCCGTCAATCGTTACTGGCAGTCGTGGGCCGAGCTCCACCCGGATACTGCGACGCCACTCCATATCAGCGACGGAGATTGGATCATCATAACATCGGCGGTGGGAAGCCTCAAAATCAGGGCGAAGGTCACTCAGGGAATCATGCCCAACGTCGTTGCCGTCCCTTTTGGACTTGGACACACTTCCCTCGGACGCTATGCAAAGGGTCACGGCGTAAACCCAAACAGGATCATGCGGAATCTTTATGACCGGCTGAGCGGGAGGCCTGCCCTGCAGGCAACAAAAGTCAGAATCTCCCTGGCAACATAAAAGAGCAGAAAAGGAACATTCAAGTGCCGAAGTGGGCAATGGCCATCGATGTGGACAAGTGCACCGGGTGCGGAGCGTGCGTTGTCGCGTGTAAGATGGAGAACAACGTACCGATTGTCGATCCGGTCGAGGCTCAGAATGGTCGCGTTATGTTCTGGATGGACATGATGACGACAACCGAAGGTACCT
>JACPLA010000047.1 GCA_016186715.1 Ignavibacteriales bacterium
GTGCGATCCGTGCATGGATGCCACTATGATAAAGAGCCGGGCCGAGAGATCTCAAACATGCCTCAATGTCTCGGAGACTTTCACGGTAGGTCAGCTGCGCAAAAGCCATACACAGAAACTGATCCCAGCATGATAACTTCCTGGTTCGGTGTTCGCCCTTGAACTGTCTTACAATCCGACGGAACTCATGCCGTGGAACAAAGTCCATCAGTTGAGCGAACACCGTTCTTCCGATGTGCATGGGGCCCGTCCTTCAAAGGTGGCTGATATGCGAAAACCGCCTCCAAAGGTACATCCAAGTTGAAATCGATGACAGCTCGATTTTACTCTAACGCTTACATGTCAAAGAACTTACAGCCCATGTCCGCCAAGTTAACCGGACAGCACTGATTTGGAATGGAAGATTGGGAAATTAGCCCCCCCGGTTTTCCATTTTTCTTGAGGGAGAGCGTGTTAGAGTCGCCAGCTTGTCCCCTTCGGAGCGCTGCTTTTCCGGCGCGGAGACGGGATTCTGGGCCGAAACAGTTTCGGACGGCGAGTTCGTCGAGCCGCATGCGCAGTGGGGTGGTTTCTAATGTGCTGATTCAAGAGCTTGTTAACCTCGAGGTATTCAAAGAAGTTACAGGTGGCCGGCGTAATCGGATTTTCACCTTCAAAGAATATTTGAAATTGTTCAGGTAACGAGGGATTTATAACGGCTGAGCCCGCCGGTCATGTTCTGACAACTCACGAAAAAACATTAGTTTTCAATTGCCTCTGTCAGGTCTATATGGAGACCCTTGACATTCTCCCTCCAAACGATTAGTTTCGAATCCGCATGATGCCAATGGGGGTTGTCCGAAGAGCCCGAGGTACTCCCTCCTTCAGGGACCCTTCCACAACCTTGAACTCTTGAAATCGCGCTTTCAGATTCTGATTCGGATTCAAGTTCTGAATTGAGGTTAAACGGTCTTGGGCGGGCCTCTTCAATGAAATTGACCTCTTTTTTCGCACGGTCTGCACGAATATTCCTCCCGATCGTTGTCCCCCTCTCGTTCTCTTTTGCCCAGGTGCGCCAAACAAAAGACGCTGGCATGTTTTATCCTGCTCGCCTCCGAATCGGAGAAATAAAGCATGCGGTCGGAGTCACCCTGGCCAGACCGCCGGATGAGGTGGTGGAGGAATTTGCCGCTGTTCTGACTACCCCGCTGCTCGAGTATCAGATACAGTATGGATTGGCCGAAAATTTTCAACTCGAAGCAAGAGCGACGAGTATCATCGCCTCTAACCACCTCTCGGCGGGTGCAAAATGGATTTTCGGCAGGAACCCGTTCGGGTTTTCAGTCGGATCGGATCTTGCGTTCTGGTTCGGGTCGCTGAACATCGGGGGATTCGACAACACTGTAACCGGGTGGATTCTCTATCCGAATGTCTCAGCCGGGTATGATTTTGGGCCGTTCACGGTGACGCTCAAAGTTGAGCTCAATATGCTCCTTTCACAAAACAAGAGAACGGGTGAGATCACCGTTCAGGAGACGTCGAACACATTCAATGGTGGAGCGTTCACCATTTACCTGGAACAACCGCTCTGGAAGGACAATTACGTTGCCTTCGGCATCAAGAGTAACTTTCTGAAATACTACTACGTCGCGTGGCCGGGATTTCCGACGTTTGAACGTTATTCATATGTCCCGGAATTTTTTATGGGATTAATTCTGTGAGACGCCTGATTCCCTTTTGCGGGACCGCTTTCCTCCTTATTGCGGGCTCTTGCATCTTTGAAGACCCAACAGGACCCATCACTCCGCCCCCCTGTGATTTCATCTGCGGGACGTATCCGCTTGATTCAGTGCAGAAAAAAAATCTGGAAGGTATCTACCTGGTCGAAGCAGGTTCGGACATGTTCGGTTCGACGGTCGTCGTGAAATGGAACACCAATACACATATGACGATTCTGACGGGACAGGATGTGAGCTATCTTGTCCTCCAGGCAGGGCGACTTGATTCGGTGTTCTTCTTTGAGGGATACTGGCGGTCCCAGAATAGCCGCAGATCCGGACTTGCGAGATTCGAAATCCGAAAGGATGCCGGAGGACGGCGACTTATGGGAGACAGCCTGGCGTCCGATCAATTGATCTTTGATGGCACGGTAAGTGAGGGGAATAACCGGCCCTCGATTCCAGTGGTGTTTCGATATCAATGGGCAATCCGCAGGGAGATTCTGGCAAAGAAATTTTGGGTCGTCGCACATCGAGGGGGAGGAAGAATGTCCGAGCTCCTTCCTCATTCGGAAAACACTGTTGAGCTCCTCCGCATTGCCGAGTGGTACGGAGTTAATGGTGTCGAAATCGACGTTCGCCTTACCAAAGACGGTGTGCCAATTCTTTATCACGATAATACCCTCAATCCCCGACTCGTCCGGAAAACCCCGATGATTGGTCCTGTGGAGGAGTACACATTTCCGCAACTCCGCACATTTGTGCGCTTGCTGAACGGTGAACAGATTCCAACACTGGATGAAGCCCTCCGGACGATTGTATACGAAACAAATCTGACGTTTGTTTGGCTCGATTCAAAAACTGAGGAAAGAGATCTGGTGGAACGAATGGTCCCTCTTCTCCAGCAGTACACAGCCGAGGCCGAGGCGCTTGCAGGGCAGGGTCTCCGCGACTCGCTGGAAATCATGATCGGTGTGCCCACCGATAAAGTCTATGAGGAGATCCTGAGATATCCTTCGTTCAGCCTTATACCGACCATCACTGAGAAATCGCTCGACAGAGCTCGAACACTGAACTCTCCCGTTTGGGCCCCGCTCTGGTCAGGTGGAATCAATGTGGCAGATAATGCAACGGCACGCTCGGAGGGGAGGAGAATAGTTGTCTGGACCCTGGACGACCCCCAATTTGTACAGGAGTACGTCAATTCGAGTCAGTACGACGGAATTCTTTCCGACTATCCAATGATTGTGGCCTACTACCACTATGTCAGGTAAGTTCACTCGGCGTGTGATCCTTGCGGCGGCGGTTTCAATCGCAGGATCTGTTCTGTCCGTAGCGCAAGAGCGGGACACGTCGTACTCACTGACTGTCTTTGCCGGGGGAGGGTATACGCGGAATCTCTCCGGGTTCGACACGCCTCTCCCAGGGCTCAAGAGGAACGGAATTGGCGGAACCGTTCGGGTGATGTGGAGACCGGAACATTTGCTCAGAGTTGGCCTGGAAACCGGGGTGACGCAGGTCTATTCTGTGCAGACGAAGGATGTTGGGACAACAGAATTCGGGACGACAAATTTCTCATCATTCCTTAATGTGATTCCCCTGGCACTGGTATTTGCTATGCCTCTCACAACGCAACTGGAGGGGCATATTGGATCGACCAGCTATCTCTTATTCTCAAGGACGGAAAGCTTTGGACACAAAGTCACAGGTTTCATGCTCAGCATTGGATTCTCTGCCGCGCTTACCTACATCCGGCCGATCGGCGAGGACTGGGGAGTCGGTGCCGAGTTGAAATGGTACCATATCGAAAAGTCGAAGGACGACAATGTGATGCTGCATGTGATATTCTCATACCGGTTCCTTGAATGGTGAACGCAAAGGCCCTCCGCGTTCAGACCGCAATCGCTTCTGGCCCTCTCCCTTGAGGGTAATGGAAATGGAAAAGTGGAAAGCAGCGTGAGACGGACCGGATCGTTCGGGCTTCGTGTCCTAAATGATCCCAATCGCTTTCATGGCTAGACAACGATTCGATTTCTGTTCTCCCCCCGGCGACGATACACGGTTGACCCAAAAACCCCTCCTCGTAGGGTAGTACGTGATCCCGGCTGTATCGTTTTGAGAAGACTTCAAAAATTCCTTCCTCCTGAGAATTGATAAAGCGACCAAGAATCGTTAGGTTTGGATTCAAAAGGATGACCATGCTCACAGTCCCCATCCGGCTTTTTGCATTTCCAATGAGAACCGATCTCCATGAGTGATCAAAAGACAATCCTCATCGTTGACGATGAAGAAGACATGCGCATCACGCTGAGGAGCGCCATGGAATCGTTTGGTTTCAGGGTTCTGGACGCAGAAAACGGAATTCAGGCATTTGAAATTGCACGCGGCAGCCAGCCGGATATTGTCCTGTGCGACATTGAAATGCCGGGAAAAAACGGCTTTCAAGTTCTACAGATGTTCCGTGAGGACCATCGGACATCCAATATCCCCTTTATTTTTCTGACCGGTCGAACTGACAAATCGGACATGAGGAAGGGAATGAACCTGGGTGCCGACGATTTTCTCGTGAAGCCCGCGACTGCGAAAGACGTGGTTTCAGCCGTCACCGCACGTATCCGCCTTCGGGAAGAGCAAGAAGGGATCATCCAGGGGAAACTGGGGGAATTGCGGGAGCATATTACCCGGTCGGTTCCGCACGAGCTCAGAACGCCGCTCACGGGGATTATCGGATTTGGACAACTTCTTCAGACCCAGGGGGATGAAATGACGCGAGAGGAGATCAAAGAGATCACCGCGCGCATCATGACCTCGGCCGTCAATCTTCAAACAACCCTCGAAAAATTCTGGTACTATTCTCAGATCGTTATTCTCATGCGTGACCGGAAATCGGCTGCAAATCTAAGGCTTTCGGAAACAGAGGGAATCCACGCATTCCTGAAGGCTCTTTCGGGCGACAAAGCAGTCAGCTACAACCGAAAACCGGATCTCCAGGTTACGGCTGATCAAGGATGTGTGGGGATCGCACAAGCTCACTTTTCAAAAATCCTCGAAGAAATCCTCGAAAATGCATTCAGATTCTCTGTTCCCGGGTCGAAGATTGAAGTGAAAGGGACCAACCTTTCCGATGAGGGAATGTACGAAATCACGGTCGTCGACCGTGGACGGGGGATGACCGGAAAACAGATTGGAAATATCGGGGCATTTGTGCAATTCGAAAGGGCGAAGTATGAACAGCAGGGTCTTGGACTGGGGTTGGCGATCGCAAGGGAAATCACGTCCCTCTATCATGGGACCTTTGAGGTCAAAAGCACACCGGAACAGGGAACCGTTGTTTCGATACGCCTGCCGCTCTGCCGCTAATCCGAAAATTATCAGGAGCATTTTGAGTTTTTCCCTTCTATTTTTCTTTCATAGTTTTTCTTGAAGCACCTCATGATCAAAGGCGTTTTTTCAGTACTTCCCACTCCGTTTACCGCGGACGGTCAGATTGATATCGAGGGAATCGCGAAGGTCATGGACCTGTATCTTCGCGCCGGCGTTGACGGTCTTACAGCGGCGGGGGTTACCAGTGAAACCGCCCGGCTGAACGACCACGAGCGTTCAACATTGCTTGAGCTCATCATGGCCCATGTGAATCAGCGGGTCCCTGTGGTTGTTGGCACGAGCGCTGACGGTCTCCATCGCTGTATTGAGCTCACAAAAAGCGCAAAAAGCCTGGGGGCCGCCGCCGTCATGATGAGCCCGCCAAGGATGCCAAAGCTGAACTCGGATGCCGTCCTTCGGCACTATCGCGAGGTTGCCTCGGCCGTTGACATTCCCATTATCGTACAGGATTACCCGCCTGTCTCGGGATTCACAATGGAGCCTGCCTTACTTGCAGGGATCGCCCGGGAGATCTCGCTGGTTCGTGGAATCAAACTGGAAGACCCGCCAACTCCCTACAAGATTGCGCGTGTTCTGGAGCGGATGGAAGGACGTCCGATCAGCATTTACGGCGGTTTGGGAGGGATGTATCTGATCGAAGAACTGATGGCCGGCGCGGCCGGAGCCATGACGGGATTTGCCATTCCCGAAATCCTGGTCAGGGTGGTTTCGTTGTTTCATCAGGGAAAACAAGAAGAGGCAGCCTCGGTTTTTTATCAAACGGTCGCTTGCATGAGGTTCGAATTTCAGGAGGGGATCGGCATGGCGATTCGAAAGGAGATCCTGCGGAGACGGGGCGCGATCGCCAATGCAACAACCCGTCCCCCGGCGGCCAGAATGGACAAATCCACGCTCGAGGCTTTGGATCGTCTCCTTGCATGGTTTCAAAGCCAACATAAAGAGATCCAATGGACCTTGGACTGAGAAACAAAGTGGCGATGGTAGCGGGTGCGAGCAAGGGCTTGGGCTTTGCTGTTGCGAAAGCCCTTGCGGCTGAGGGAGCCCAGATCTCCATTGCTTCACGTCAAACCGCATCGATCCAGGCGGCGAAAACCGCTATCAAGCAGTCAGCAAATGTTGAGGTTTTCGCCTGCGCAGCGGATGTTAAGTCCCCCGAGGCGATCGAACGCTGGAAGAACGACACTGTGCGCGAATTCGGTGGGATCGATCTCCTCTTTGCAAATTCAGGCGGCCCTCCCGCAGGCGGTTTTCTTTCGTTTGACGATAAGGCGTGGAAGGAAGCTATAGATCTTCTGCTGCTCAGTGCTGTGCGTCTTTCGAGGGTGGTCATCCCCGTGATGAAGCAGCGGGGGGGAGGCAGCATTCTCTTTTCGACCTCGTCATCGGTGAAGGAGCCCCAGGAAAATCTTGTCCTTTCGAACGTGGTTCGCGCCTCGGTCCCGGCGCTCGCGAAAACGCTTTCGAGGGAATTTGCCGCGGACGGAATCAGAGTAAACAATCTTATGCCCGGCAGGATCGATACGGACCGGGTGCGCGAGTTGGACGAAATCAACGCCGCGAAAAAGAAGATCTCCCTCGAGGAGCAGCGGAAACTCGTGAAAGCGGCAATTCCCGCGGGCCGCTACGGAACCGCGGATGAATACTCCAGGGCGGCGGTGTTTCTTCTTTCTCCCGCGGCATCGTACATCACAGGCGCAACCCTTCAGGTAGACGGAGGATATCTCCGCAGCGTTTTCTGAAGAATGACTGCGGGGCAATGCACACAAGGCTCGTCGAATAGCAAATCCCCCTGGAGGCTGTGCAAAATGTAGGTCGGGACGCCGTCCCGACCAGGTTGAGTTTCGAAAATCTTCAAAAAGCAACAACTCCCGAAGTGATTGTATGGGTTGAGAGTACTTTTTGCACAGCCTCGAATGTTAGGCATTGAAAGCACACAGGAAACTAGAATTCACCGATTTCACGCGACAGAAAAGAGGTAATCAATCCGAGCTCTCTCTGAGGCTGTACAAAAAGGAACAAAATGTCATTCTGAAGGAGTGAAGCGACTGAAGAATCTGCCCTTTTTTCGCAGGATGATCAGATGCTTCGCTCCGCTCAGCATGACAACAGCACTTATTGTGCCGGGATGGGGTCGCCCCACCCTGCAAAAGCCTCCGCGCGTGAAAGATTGCTTTGCTGAGAAACGCTCGCAATGACAACAGGACTTGTTGTACAGCCTCAAGGATGAGGCTTGAGGTTGTTGCAACGCTTGAGAGAGAAGAGAGCCCGCTGTCGAAGTGAAGAGAAGGAAATCAATCCAGGCTCTCATTTCCCCCTTTCGTAAAGGGGGATTTGAATTGCAGAGGATCTGGCACAGTGAAAAACAATTCCCCCTCCGGGGGATGACACAAGGATGTATGCGATGACTATTGCCCGCAATGCCTTACTGTGGATTTCGGAAAATCGAAAACTGAGGGAGACACTTCCCCAGTACAAATTCATCCGGAGGGCCGTGAGCCGGTTCATGCCGGGTGAGGAACTGGTGGATGCCCTCGGCGCGGCGGAGAAACTGAAATCAAAATCAATCAAGACAATCTTTACAAAACTCGGAGAGAATATCACCGACGCCGCAGAAGCCGACGAAACGGTGAAGCACTATACCGATGCCTTGACTCATATCGAGCAAAGAGACCTTGACGGCTACGTCTCCGTCAAACCTACCCAGCTTGGGCTGGACCTCGATGAAGGCCTCTGCTACCGGAATCTTGAAACGATTGTGAAGCGCGCGCACGAGCTGGGAAACTGGGTGTGGATCGACATGGAACAGAGCGCGTACGTGGATCGGACCCTGCGTCTCTATTCTCGAATCAGATCGTCATTCCCGAACGTAGGTCTCTGCTTGCAAGCGTACCTGTACCGAACGGAGAAAGATCTTGGGGACCTTCTCCCGCTGTCGCCGGCCATCCGCCTCGTCAAGGGAGCATATATGGAACCCCACAACGTCGCCTTCCCGCGCAAGGCAGATGTGGATGCAAATTTCTTTCAGCTCTCGAAAATCCTTCTGCAAAATATCCCGCGGGGAGTCACGTTCGGCGTGGCCACTCATGACAAGGCGCTTGTCAGTCGAATTCGGTGGGAAGCGGAAAGGCTGGGGGTTTCGAAGGACCAGTATGAGTATCAGCTTCTGTTCGGAATCCAGGTGGAGGAACAGGAGCGGTTGGCGAAGGAGGGTTTCAGGGTCAGATCCCTCATTAGCTATGGCAGCTACTGGTTTCCCTGGTATGTCCGGCGCCTGGCGGAACGGCCGGCCAATGTATTCTTTGTGCTGAGAAATTTGCTGCGCTTCTGATAATCTTGAGCACAAAATTTCAAGCACCAGATTGTAATCGCAAATCTCAAGCACCCCCGCCTGCCATTTACGAATCCTCTGGGCGGGCAGGAAATTTCAAACAAGGTTCAAATGACCGAAAAGGGGAATGATCACAACAGCGCCGTTTTGATTTTTCGTCGTTAGGAATTGGAATTTGTCTGTGATTTGGTGCTTCGGATTTCGTGCTTGTTCGTGATTTCCTGCCTGCCCGAAAGGATCCCAAAAGGGAGACACGGGGGTTATTGAGATGTGATGCTCTTCCCGGCTACAACTTTCTGCCGCGGAGCTTTACCCTCAAAGTCTTGATCTCAAACGGGGCAAACTTGAGCGTCACTTTTCCCCTCGACGGCTTGAGTTTCGTGATCGTGTTTTCCATCAGGTCACATTCGGATGCCTGCTCCACAAGATATCCGAATTCCAGACGACTCCGCCCCGATTCTCCGTGTGCCTCATGAAGTCTGACGATTACTTCTCTGTTATCTTCCGCCTTCTTCACCGCATCGACACAGATGTTCGGAGGAACTGAAGCAAGGAGAGGATGAACCGCCTTCGGAAGAGCATGTTCGTAGGCAAGAAGGGGATGGTTCAGCTCCCTTGCGCGACGAATCGTTTCGCCCCTCCTCCAATCACCTGCATGGGGAAAGAGCGCATAGGTGAACCAATGATCACCAATGTCCTGGACGTGTTGGCCTGAAAGCTTCCACGGTTCTGTTTCGTGGGGACCACGAGGCGATCGAAGCAGGGTGAGCCGGAGCGTTGTTTCCCGCGCATCGTAGCCGTATTTCGAGTCATTGAGAAGACTGATCCCGAATTTCTGTTCGGACAAGTCGGCCCATTGCTGAGCGGGAACCTCGAATTTCGCCTTGTCCTCGGCACTCTTCGGCTTTGTGGGCCGCTGAATTGCGCCGAATTGAATTTCGTACGTAGCCTGATTCGTGCTTGTATTCAGGGGGAACGCTGCCTTCAGGAGGATTCTGGGGTCGGCCCACTTGGCAGTCGTGGTGAAGTCGATGCGTGGCGATTTATGGTAGAACGAAATATGCTGGGTGACGACGGACCCGCGCTCGCTGCGCCGGATGACTTCAAGCCTGAGCCTCAACGGTCCCCGTTCGAGAACCTTGAATGATCGGAATGCAAGGATGTCCGCGCGCTTGCCCTCGTAGTGTGCGTCAAGATCCCACGCCTCCCATTGCTGCGGCGTGTCATGATATGTTTGAAGAACGTTGGCCCGGCTTCCTTGTTTGATGAGCTCGCGCCGGAGTCGTTTGTCGTGGATGGATGTAAAATGACCCTGTGTGTCAAGCCTCAGCCGGAAAACCGGCGTTTCAATCACCCGGGAACTGACTTTCCAGTCTGCCGAGAATGTCGGCTTGACGGCCGATGGTGTCACCGTCACCCCAAGTGAAGAGAACGGAGGGATGTCCTCCAGAAAGCAAAGAAGAGCCGTGGTCCCCCTTGACCTGCCCAGCAGCTGATGCTCGACGACCTTGCCCCGACTGTCGATGACGGTGAAATATTTTTCTTTCGATTTGACGGAAATTTCCACGTACTCATTTCTTGACCAGGGCAGAGTGTTCCAGAATACACGTTGATGTTCCCTTGCCCGTTTTCGGATCGGTTTGGTCAGGGCGGCCAAGGCTTTTCTCGAAAGAAGATCGGTGGCGGCACGGATCCTTTCAATGTCCCTGCCGACGTCTTCGTAAACATCCGGAACGCAGGTTCCGCAGATGATGTCGTGAAACTGCATGGACAGAAGCTGCTTCCAAGCCTGTTCCAGGTCGGCATGAGGATACCGTTTCCCGCCGTTCAGAAACGTCAGGGTCGAAAGGAACTCCGCGGAATACAGCATCCGCTCCAGCTCGCGGTTGGCCCGTTTGATCCGCCCAAGCGTTGTGTACGTGCCGCGGTGTTTTTCGAGATAGAGTTCCGACTTCCAGACAGGAAGGTCTCGTGATTGCTCCTCGACGGCCGAGAAGAACTCCTTCACCCCGGAAATCTTCGTTGAGGGAAAAGCGGGCAGGGACTTGAAAAGGGCGATCGTGTGAATCTGTTCTCTCGTTGGCCCTCCGCCTCCATCACCATACCCATACGTCTGTATCACGGCGTTTTGAAGGTCTTTCTGTGCAAACTCGTCCCAGCTTTTCCTTAAGTCCCCGGGCGTCGGCTGTCCCTCAAGCCCTACCGGGGGAATGTGAGACAAAACCCGGGAACCATCAATTCCTTCCCACCAGAACGTATGATGAGGAAACTTGGTCGTGTCGTTCCAGGTGAGTTTGGTTGTAAAGAAAGAGGTAATCCCTGATTTTCGGAGAACCTGAGGAAGGGTCCAGGGGAAACCAAACGTGTCCGGCAGCCAAACGGTTGCCGCTTCGATGCCGAATTCGTCTCGAAAGAATTTCTTTCCATAGCAGATCTGCCGGACGAGGGATTCTCCGCCGGGAAGATTGCAATCCGGTTCCACCCACATCCCTCCTACGGGCTCCCAACGTCCCTCGGCAACCCTCTGCTTGATTTGCCGGAACAAGTCCGGATAATCATTTTTGACAAACTCATAGAGCAATGGCTGACTTTGGACGAACCTGAATTCAGGGAACTCCTCAAGGAGACGAAGGATCGTGGAAAAGGTCCGGCCCGCCTTTCTCCGGGTTTCCCTGAGCGTCCAAAGCCACGCCACATCAAGATGAGCCTGGCCGATGAGATGGACAATTCCTGCCATTTCCGTTCTGAATTCCGTTTCAAGAGTCTGAAGAAAGAACCTGTAGGCGCGTGCAATCGCGTTCGGATATTCCTCCCCGTCCGGCTTGAAGTACTTCAAATAGATCAATGTCCGTCGGATCAGTTCCCGCATTTCCTTTGATTCGGGTGATCCTTGTCCGTAGAAGTTTTCGAGCTCCCTTGCCAGCGTCAGGCCGGTATGTAGTGCTCTGGCGGTAGGATTCAGCACAGCGAGCTCGGCCCGGCTGAAGATTGCCTGGTCCTTCTGGCGACCGCTGTAGGCCTGGATTGCAAGAGCGTAGGTTTGATTGGCTCTTGCCTTGTCAGCAAGGAAAACGGCGCTGTGGTTCCCGTCAAGCCCGTGATACGGTTTTCCGTTCAGATACAGAAGGCCTTCCCTGATATCCAACAACAGCATGATCGGAAGGCCGGAGAATTCCTGGGGGACGGTCACCTTTGAGCGAAACCAGAACGTTGTGTCGTAGGCGCCCCATTGCGCCTGGGGCGGGTGGATTTCGGTCCAATTGTTGTCTTTCAGCCCTACAGAAAACCCGTTGGGTATTTCCCCAACCTTTATTTTCCAATTACTTATGGGAATTCTGGCCGGATAGATGTGGCTTTTGACTTGGGGGAGAATCTGTTCAAGAAGATCAAGGGCCATCTGGTCGGATTTCTCCTTCCGGTTCAAAAAAGGTTGTGGAAAATATGAATTCTTGCAGACTTAGGCAAGAAGAGATTTGAGAAATACCTGGTCAAAAGCCCCATCAGAGAAAGAGAAATCGCCCTTCAGTTCAGTGACAGTCTGAAATGATTGACGGGAGTCGGCACCTATCAATGATTTTCCCTTTGCAATTCCTTCCTTCATCGCTTACATTAGCCGTGACTCACCAACTGTGCACAGCCCCTCATCCCGGGCATCCAACGGAAGTGGCCCCATATCACAACTCCTGCTCATGGAATTCATCGACTGGCTGATTCTTGCTCTCTATTTTGGCGGAAGCGCGGCGATCGGCGTTTACTACATGAACCGCGCGGGAAAAGACACGCACGAGTTTTTCCTTTCGGGACGCAATCTTCCCTGGTGGCTGGCTGGAACCTCGATGGTTGCGACGACATTCGCGGCGGACACTCCCCTCGCGGTGACAGAGCTTGTTGCGAAAAACGGCATTGCAGGGAACTGGATTTGGTGGAACTTCGTATTCGGGGGCATGCTGACGGTTTTTTTCTTTGCCAGGTTGTGGAGGCGGGCGGGAATCATGACCGACGTGGAATTCGTCGAATTGAGATACTCGGGCAAGCCCGCAGCATTCCTCCGTGGTTTTCGCTCCTTGTACCTCGGTCTCTTCATCAATTGCGTCATTATGGGCTGGGTGAATCTTGCCATGGCCGCCATTCTGGAAGGAATCTTCGGCATCCCGCGAGAGCAGGTCATGTGGTATGTTGCGGGAGCTCTCGCGCTGACCGCCGTGTATTCCGCCCTCTCGGGCCTATGGGGTGTCGCGGTGACCGATGCCTTTCAGTTTGTTCTTGCCATGGCCGGAACCGTCGTCCTTGCTTTTATTGTCTTATCACTTCCGCAGGTCGGAGGCATCTCCGGACTGATGGAAAAGCTTCCCGAATGGACGCTGCGACTCACGCCCGTCATTGAGGGTGGGGGAGAAGGATCGGAGGCAATCGGTGCCTTCGCGTTGACACTTGGAGCGTTCCTTGCATTCGTCGGCGTCCAATGGTGGGCCTCTTGGTATCCCGGCGCAGAGCCGGGAGGCGGGGGATACGTTGCGCAGCGAATGATGTCGGCAAAGGATGAAAAACATTCGCTGTTTGCGACTTTGTGGTTTACAATCGCCCACTATTGCGTTCGACCCTGGCCATGGATCGTCGTGGGACTTGCGACACTTGTTCTTTATCCTGATTTACCGGCCGAAAACAAACGACTGGGATACGTATACGCTATGAGGGACTATCTGCCTGCCGGAATCAAGGGGATGCTGGTGGCGTCTTTTTTTGCGGCGTACATGTCGACCATTGCAACCCAGCTCAACTGGGGAACCTCTTACGTTATCAACGACTTCTACCGGAGGTTTGTGAAGCGCGGAGCCGGTGAGCGCGATCTTGTTCGAGTCTCGAGGATTACCACCATCCTGATCATGGCTGTATCGCTGGTGGTCACGGGACTGCTTGAAACCATTTCGGGAGCGTGGGCCTTCATTCTCGAAGCCGGAGCGGGCCTGGGTCTTGTCCTGATCCTGCGCTGGTTTTGGTGGCGCATTAACGCCTGGAGCGAAATCGCCGCAATGATCGCTCCGCTGATTGCCTATGGCGCCCTCAGATTCTTTTTTCCGATCCAATTTCCCGAGTCGCTTTTTGTTATTGTTGCAGTCACGACGGTCGCTTGGGTTGTCATTATGTTTGCGACGCGTCCGACCGACGAGAAGACGCTGAAGAATTTCTACACAAGAATCCACCCTGGCGGGTGGGGATGGAGGCGAATTGCGGCGCTGGTTCCCGAAGTCCGGGGAGATTCCCACTACGGCGGGCTCGTGGTAAACTGGGTTGCCGGAGTCATTCTCGTGTATGCAATATTGTTCGGAGTCGGCAAACTGATCCTTGGCCAGACGGGCGCCGGACTTCTCTTTGTGGCGATCGGCCTTGCGGCTGCAGCGGTCATCTACTGGGACCTTTCGAAGAGGGGATTTCAAACGATTGTCAAATAAGGTGGCACTTCCAGGTTTTTTGATTCGGAGCGACAATGAGTGATCATTGGCGAATCTTTCTTTCGTTCCTCATTGTGATTGCATTCTTTCTCGCGATGTTTGACAGAATATTGCCGAAATCCGTTGACACGATGTACGTCAATGGTGTTTTCTATACTCTGGACGAAGACGGCAGCGTTGTGGATGCGATGGCGATCAGAAGAGATCGGATTGCAGGCGTGGGGACCGCTCCGGAACTTCAGGATCGGTTCAAGCCGAAACAGATCGTGGACCTGCAGGGAAGAACAGTCCTGCCGGGATTTATCGATGCCCATGCGCACCTGATGAACCTGGCACTGCTTCGAACGACGATCAACCTCTTTGGAGTTCCGTCCGAGCTTGAGGCTGCAAAAGTCGTGCAGAGAAGGCTCGCCGAGGTCAGGGAGGGAGTGTGGATCAGAGGAAGGGGATGGGATCAGAACCTTTGGAGCGGAAAGAAGTTTCCCTCGAAGTCGGTGCTGGATCGTGTGGCACCGAACAATCCGGTCTATCTTGAAAGAGTAGACGGTCATGCGGCGTGGGTCAATGCCCGAGCGTTGGAGCTGGCCGGAATCACGAGGGAGGTACAGGATCCACCGGGTGGGAGGATCCTGCGCGACGAGAAAGGAAATCCAAGCGGTATCCTCATCGATAACGCCATGGATCTGGTTTCCCTTGTCATTCCCGAGTTATCAGAATCCGAGGCCGATGAAGCGTTGGATCTTGCCTTCAAGGAATGCGTGATGTACGGAATCACCACGGTTCACGACATGGGGGTGAAGTGGAATGAGATCGAGCGCTACAAACGTTATGCTGATCAAGGAACGATGCCGATCCGAGTCTACGCAGCAGTGGACGGGACTGATGACAGTACATGGTCTGAATCCCTCGGGAGGGGTCCTTTGAGGGGATATGGCGGACACCGCTTAACGGTTCGCGCCGTAAAGCTCTATGTTGATGGAGCCCTTGGTTCCCGTGGTGCCGCACTGATCGAACCATATTCTGACGATCCGTCGAATCGCGGCCTCACACTCGCTTCCGAGGATGAACTCCGGCAGAAAGTAAGGCAAGCTCTCGAAACCGGATTCCAGGCCTGTGTGCATGCAATCGGAGATCGGGGAAACCGGATCATCCTTGACGTCTACGAGGCCGCGTTGAAGGAACTTCCGCGCAAAGATCACCGGTTCCGGGTCGAACATGCCCAGGTTCTGGCGCTGGAAGATATCCCAAGGTTTCAGAAGCTTGGAGTTGTGCCCAGTATGCAGCCGACGCATTGCACATCGGACATGTATTGGGCGGAAGCAAGGCTTGGTCCCCGCCGGATCCGTGGAGCCTATGCCTGGAGATTCCTGCGGGAGACGGGAGTCGTGATTCCCGGTGGATCCGATTTCCCCGTTGAACATCCCAATCCGCTTTATGGCATCTACGCGGCAATGACGCGGAAGGATCATCGCGGTCGACCTCATGATGCCGATGAGGTAGCAAGAACCTTTCAGATTTCGGACGCGGGTGTTGTCGAGCGATCGGTTTTTGAAGACGGCTGGTACGGCTCTCAGAAGTTGACGAGGGAAGAGGCAGTTCGTTCCTTCACATCTTGGTCCGCCTGGGCGGCATTTGAGGAGGATGTGAAGGGCTCGCTTGAGGCAGGGAAGCTGGCGGATTTTGTCGTCCTTTCGGACGATCTCATGAAGATCGAACCCCAAGAAATTTTACGAACAGAGGTTGAGATGACAGTCGTGGGCGGAAACATCGTATACCGGAAGGCGAAAGCACCGCTTTGAATCCGCGGGATCGGGGAACCGTCTTCTGCAGAAAGAGGGAGGCCTTGAGTGATCGGAAACACGGCTGTTGTTTTTCCCTCCAAAAATTGGTACTATAGCGATGCTGGAACGATCAGGAAAAAGGAACCTTAAAACGAATGCCGTATAAAGTTCTCGTTGCCGATGATGATGAAGGGCAACGAAAGTCTCACGGCTTTGCCCTCGAAGTCGCTACCGCCATATTGGAGGATGAAATAGCCGTCGTTGAGACGGCAACGAGCGTTGACACGTGGCAGAAGATCAAGGCCGAAGTATTTAACCTCATTATCCTGGATAACGATTTTAAGGATACCAGCCTCAAAGGACACCTCCCGGGGATCGCTCTTCTTCAGCTGGCGAAAAAAGAGGGGGCTAACCGGAATACGCCGATTTTTTTCTGCAGCGCCGACGCCTACGACACGCTGAAGTCGATGGTGGAGAAGCACGGGGGCGTGTATTTGCCAAAAGTCGGTTATGACATTGAAAAAGTCGCGCAGCTGTTTGCCGATAAGATGAAGAAGTAATTCCCCGTCGTTCTCAAACCGCTTATTCCCATTTCGACAGTGCCCTCAGAGAACTTTCGCTACCATCTGGTGGAGGGGTCACTCTACATGGCGAGTTTCGCCCTGCTGAATTCTCAGGTCGTGATCCCCGCTTTGGTGCAACGCTTGGGCGGGAGCAACGTCGCCATCGGCGCCCTGCCCGTGATCGTTTATCTTTGCTATTTTCTTCCTCAACTGATTGCCGCCAACTACGCACAAATGGAACCCTTCCGCCGCCCCTGGGTTCTCAGCGCCGGCATAGTGCAACGAAGCCAGGTGTTCCTTCTGGCCTTTGCCGTTGCGCTGTTTGGATCGGAGTTTCCAGGGCTCGCCCTTGTTCTCTTCTTTCTGCTGTATAGCGTGAATCAATTTGTCGCCGGTGTCGCCGCCCCCAGTTGGTTCGATTTTGTTGTGAAAACAACTCTTCCGCACCAGCGCGGCAGACTCATGGGGATGCGATCCTCCATTGGAGCGTCACTGGGTCTTGTGAACAGCCTCCTCCTCGCGCTCTTTTTAACCTATCTGGATTTCCCGTGGAACTACAGCGCGGCTTTTTTCCTGGCGTTCCTGTACCAGATCAGCTCGTGGTTGGTGCAGCGTCGAGTCGTCGAAGATCAACCTTCTGCAATTGAACTCCCCGTGCCGCTGTCCCGGTTGGCAGCACGGGTCCGGCAGATCCTTCTCTCCGACGCCCGGTTTCGACGATTCCTGCTTGCATCTGCCGTTTCAACGGTCGGTCTGATGCCGATGGGATTCTTCACCGTAGCGGCCCTCAAACGGTTCGCACTCTCCGAATCGTATGTGGGATTCTTCACGATGACGATGCTGGCGTCTCAGATAGTCTTTGCTGGATTACTCGGATGGCTTGGTGACGTGAAGGGTCACAAAGCAACACTCATGGTCTGCGCCTTGGCAATGGTGCTGGCCTCCCTGCTTGCAGTTATTGGCCAACACCCCGGATGGTTTTTTGCCATCTTTTCGCTTGTTGGTTTAATCTTCGGTCTTGAACTTATTACGAGACACAATTTCGCTGCCGAATGTGCCACGGACACGACGAGGCCAATGTACATCGGTATCATGAACGCGTGGCTTGCTCCCTGGTTCCTCTCAAGTCTCATCGGGGGGTGGATAAGCGATCGGTTCGGCTACGAAATCGTGTTCATCGTTGGGGCCGTCTTTTCACTCGGAGGTCTTCTTCTCCTGACAGGGGTCGCGGATCCCCGTGCTCGCCTCGGTTCTCCTTCCCCCGCCTGATTCCTCAACTTGCGCTTTCCTGAAAAGAATTTTACCTTTTTTGAACGAATGAACGCACCGGAGGAATTTGTGTACGAACGATGCCTCAACGAAGCTGAGCGCATACTTGCCGCCGAAAAGGACGTCATTGTTGCCGTGAAAAAAGTCTGGACCGATGTGACCAAGGAAGGAAAGAACCAGGGGTTCGAGGTCCCGGGTCTTTCCGATTTCACGGCCATGCTGGAAGGTGATCCGCGCTTTGAGTTCCTCCCGTCGCACAAAAGCCTGACCGAGGATTTGGAGGATCCGTTGCCGTACGATGGATCGCCGGACGAAACCGAGATGGAACAACTGGGGTTTTTTTCCGGTGACCGGATCAAACTGCGAAGGATTGAGCTGACTCCCCAAGTTCTCGGCACCATCATACGGTCGAAAGTGGACCGGACGATGGATGCCTTAACTAAGGCCTGGGAGGCGCGTCCGGAAGGAGACCAGGAAACGGAGGATCGGCTTCTGGAGATTCTTGCGCGCACACAGAAGCTCCAGCAGGAAGTCAAGAAAACGTTCTCTAAACAGAGAATGGAAAACATCGAGAGAACGCTGAAACGGAAAAAGGCTTCCGCGAGGAAACGAGCGTCCAGGGGAAAATCAAGACCCAGTGCAAAGAAGCGAGCCCCCCTGCGAACCGCACGAAAAAAGGGGAAAAGGCCATCCAAACCCGTGCGTCGGAAATCATAAATGCTGAAACAGGATACCAAGACCTGGACTATCCGGGAATTGATGAAGGTGTCGATCCGTCTCCTGGAAAACAAGGGATTTGAAGAAGCACGGTTGACCGTCGAGCTCCTCCTGGCCCACGCGCTCCGGTGTCAGAGAATCCAACTGTACACGAACTTTGACAGACCGTTGACGCACGAAGAAATCAGAGAGTTCCGGAAAATCCTCGAGCGGCGCCTGAATCGTGAGCCTCTGCAATATATCATCGGGGCCGCGGGCTTTATGGGACTTCAGTTCCGCGTCGACGGACGGGTCCTGATTCCGAGGCCCGAAACGGAAACCCTCGTCGAACAGGTCATGCTTCTATGTAACAATGCCCACAAAGCGAAGCCCCTCTCCATTCTTGAAATCGGAAGCGGCAGCGGTAACGTCGCCGTTTCGTTGGCAAAATATGTGAAACGAGTCCACGTGACCGGCATCGATGTTTCTCCCGATGCGGTCGAGGTGGGCGAACTCAATGCCAAAGTCCACGAAGTTGACGACCGGGTCGCGTTCAAGCTGCTCGATGTCTTTGAACCCATCGATCAGATCCTTCTTCGTCGCTTTGATCTTCTCGTGAGTAATCCCCCCTATGTCTCCCGCGATGAGTGGGAGCAGTTAGAGCTTGAAGTGCGGAAGTACGAGCCGCGCACGGCAACAACCGACGGACGCGACGGATATGTATTCTTTCGCCGGATCTTTGAAATCGCCCCCTATGTTCTGGCAGATTCCGGGAGTGTGGCCGTGGAAGTCGGTCACGATCAGGCCGAAACCGTTATGGGCATGATGATCGATGCCGGTTTTTTCCATCCGTATATCGTCCCCGATCTGCAGAACATCCCACGCGTGGTGATTGGATTCTGTCATTCACTCACGCGCAATCCGGGTCCTGTGAATTAGCATTCCGCGTTAGAAATCGGGATCAAGTCCGAAGCGTCAAGCATAAGATCATTAAGCACCAAGATTCAAGCACCGGATCGTAAGCAGCAAATCTCAAGCACCAAATTTCAAACAAGGGTCAAATGTTTCAAAATGAAGAATGACCGAAACACGGGACGTTTTGAATTTCTGTCATTGTGAAATTTGGATTTGTTTGTGATTTGGTCATTGAAATTTGGTGTCTCTCCATCCATGCGAGCCCTTATTCAGCGCGTCAAACGCTGCTCTGTTTCTGTCGAAGGCAATCGGATTTCCGAAATTGGTAAGGGAGTCCTCGTCCTCCTCGCTGTCCATGTTTCGGACGCCGGTGACGACGCTCTCCGGCTTGCCGATCGATGCGGCGCACTTCGGATCTTCGATGATGCCGAGGGGAAAATGAACCTCTCGATCGCGGATGTTTCCGGCGAGGTCATGGTCGTTTCGCAGTTCACGCTGTACGGCGACACGAGAAAAGGCAATCGGCCAAGCTATACGGAGGCCGCTCCCCCCGAACAGGCGGAAACGCTCTACAAGACATTCGTCGAACGGCTACGGACCGTTCTTGCCCCGAACAAGGTGGCAACGGGAGTGTTTCGCGCACTGATGGACGTCGAGTTGGTCAACGACGGGCCTGTGACGGTGATGGTCGAGGGCAAGAAAGCGTAATCGGATCATGCGAGGATCCTGCCCGTCGTGACAACCCGTGGAATCATTCTTCTTTTTCTCGATGGCGTTGGTATCGGAAGTACCAATCCGGAAATCAATCCGTTCTTTCGCGCCAGCCTCCCGACGCTCCGCTCGCTTCTCGGCCGAAAACTTCCCCACACGCGACTGAGGAACATCCGGGCGCGGTCGGCCGCTCTGCAGCCGGTGAACACAACCCTGGGTGTGACGGGGCTGCCGCAAAGCGGAACAGGCCAGACGGCAATCTTTACGGGCGTCAATGCCTCGAAGAAAATCGGAAGGCACTTCGGACCGTATCCTACCACCGATCTCAGACCGGTTATTGAGACGAGGAATATATTTCGGCAATTGCTGAATGCCGGGAAGACGGTTATCTTTTCCAATGCCTTTCCGAAGCAGTTTTTCGACTACACTGCCTCGGGAACCCGGCGACTCACTGTGACAACGCTTTCCTGCATGATGACAGGGATCCCGTTGTTGAAGATTGAGGACCTTCGCCTCGATCGGGGGATCTCCGCCGATCTTACCCGGGCGCGATGGCCCGAGCTCGGATTCCCCCAGGTTCCCATGATCACACCCGAAGAAGCAGGCGCTCATCTTGCAGAGATTTCCGCACATCATGATTTCACGCTCTTCGAATACTGGTTAACCGATCATGCAGGCCATAGCCAGGAAATGACGTTCGCGGTTGAAGTCCTTGAGCGATTTGACAAATTTCTCGCCGGCTTGCTCGATACGGTGGATTTGGGGAAACGACTTATTGTTCTGGTGAGTGACCACGGGAATGTCGAGGATCTTTCCACCAAGAGTCACACGCGGAACCCGGTTCCTTGCATCGCAATCGGCAATCATCGCGAGGAATTCCTTGCGCCAATCAAAAATCTTACTCATATTACCCCCGCAATTGTCCGCATATTGACAAATTAATGGGGGGAATGTGCTGCGTCGGAGGCCGGCGCTTCGTTTTGTGCTGCTCCTTGGCGGGGGAATCATCCTGGCAAACGAGCTGCAAATTGACGTGGGGGAAAATCTTTTTCTTCTCGCCCCGCTGACTCTTTGCACTTTTCTTTTCTTCCTCACCTCTTCCCGCGGCTGGTTCACGCTGGTCCTGGCCCATCTCCAAATCGCTTTTCTTGGATTCTCCCTTGCCACAATACAGGAGGCGGATCTTACCGCCCGGAGAATTCGTCCCGGCTCGGTAATCGAGCCCACTTTGGTAAGCGGCATCCTCGAGGAATCTCCCATACACCAGGGGAATACCTTGCGTCTGGTTGTTGAGGTCGATTCGGTGTACGAAAAAGGAAAAGGTCGGCCGGAGCGAAAGAGGCTGATGGTTCTCATGCCAAGGAAGGATGTTCCGGTTGACCCCTCTTTCGAAGCGGGCCAAAGGCTTGAGCTTGAAGGGAGGGTGGATGATTTTCCCCGGGCGCGAAATCCGGGAGAATTCGATTATGGTCGACTCCTCGCTCTGAGCGAGATTGACGGTGTACTTCGCGCAACGCGTGTGGCGCTACGATCCGGACAATCCGGGAAGCTGTCCCTCCGTCGATGGTTCAACCGGGTCCGTTCGAAACTAGGCGAGATTCTTGAGTTTCATCACGGAGCCGAGCAGGCCAGCTTCCTTCGGGGGGTGATGCTTGGCGACCGTCGCAGCATTCCGGCGGAGCTGAAACAATCGTTTATCGACACCGGCACGATCCACATTCTTGCGGTTTCCGGGGCACACGTTGCGATCGTCGGCTTGATCCTGTATTTGGTATTCGGCCTTTTTCGAATGCCGCGGATCGCTGTGATTCTCATGACCATGGGGGGACTTCTTTTCTATATGATGTTGACAGGGGCATCGTCCTCGATCGTGCGCGCAACCATTATGGGATGCGTCATCCTGGGCGGTCGCCTGATGGAGCGTCGCACTGATGTGTACAATTCGATCTGCGTTGCCGCCTGTATCGTTCTGCTCTGGAGACCGCTTCAGCTGTTTGATGTTGGTTTTCAATTGTCATTCGCGGCGGTCTTGTCCATCGTCTATTTCTATCCCAGGCTATCCGAGCTGCTTCGCCGAATCCCGGCCGAATGGGAAGAAATTCGGGGTCTCACCCGTGTCTGGCAGGTTTTTGCAGTCTCCTTTGCAGCTCAGCTTGGAACGCTTCCGTTCTCGGCACACTATTTTGAGCGGTTTTCCGTCATCTCGCTGGCCGCAAATCTGATTGTTGTTCCGATGGTAGGGCTCAACTTGATGATCGGATCCCTGACTCTTGCCGCGTCGTTCTTCTCGAATGCCGGTGCATCGGTGTACGCGGCAGTCAATCAGGTGCTTGCCAATGTCCTCCTGGGGGCGGTCCGCGTTGCAGCCGACGTGCCCCATGCATCTGTTGAAACGGGTGCCTTTACCCTTAAGGCAGCGATCTTGTATTATCTCGTTCTCTTCGGCCTCTTTAACCTTGGCCGGCCGGCCCGTCTGAAACCTGTCGTCCTGTGTATCATGGTCATCTTGACTGAAAGCGTTTTTGGGAATGTTGCAGAAAGAGGAGAGAGGGTCATGAGAGTAACGACACTCGACGTGGGGCAGGGTGACAGTCATCTCTTTCAATTCCCCAATGGTGCAATTCTTCTTCTTGACTCAGGTCCTGCTGGTCCCGGGTTTGACGCGGGTGCGCGGACCATCGGGCCGTTCCTGCGCCGAAAGGGAATTTCAACGATCGACGCCATCGTGATGACCCATCCTCATGCCGATCACACGGGAGGGGTGGCTTCTTTGCTCGATGAATTCCGAGTGCGCGAGGTGATTGAAGCGGAACCGGGCGCCCGTTCGAGGTTTCACTCGGAACTGCAGAAGATCATGGACAAAAAATCCGTGAAGCGGATGGCAGGCGTTGGATCGGAGATCTCTCCCGATCCCTCCGTTCGCCTCTATGTCGTTCATCCTCTCTGGAACAAGGATTCGACGCACTCGGCCAACAATCGCTCCGTGGTGCTGAAACTCGTCTATGGGGCAACAGCGGCGCTGTTCACGGGCGATGCGGAACGGGAAGCAGAGGAACAGATGCGCCGCCGTTTCGGAGCGTTTCTTGACAGCGATCTTTTTAAGGTGGGTCATCACGGGAGCATCACCAGTACTACGGAAACATTTCTCGATGGCATCACTCCCGAATTTGCCATAATTTCAGTCGGCAGGCAGAACAAATTTGGCCATCCGTCGAATGAGGTGATCGAAAGGATGCAGCGCCGCGGCGTTGAGATTGTTCGAACGGATCGGGAGGGAGCGGCCGTTTTCGAAAGCGATGGCAACATCTGGAAAAGAATCCACTGGCGAACGAGGACTCCATGAAGCAAGATCTTACCAAAGAGAGGAGACGGTGGGAACGGGAGATGGTGGATCCCGTCCTGAAGAAATCTCCTGACAGAAAAAAACGGTTCAGCACGGACTCCGGGATCGCAATCGACCGGCTGTATCTTCCCTTCGATGTTGGTTACAAAGAGCGATTGGGCTTTCCGGGCGAGTTTCCTTTCACGAGGGGGGTTTACGCGACGATGTATCGAAACCGGTACTGGACCATGAGGCAGTATGCAGGATTTGGGACCGCCGAGGAATCCAACGAGCGGTACCGCTATCTGATCGGACACGGCATCACGGGGCTCTCCGTGGCTTTCGATCTTCCTACTCAGATGGGCTATGATTCCGACCATCCCCTGGCGGAAGGCGAAGTGGGGAAGGTCGGAGTGGCGATCGATTCTCTGGCAGATATGGAGCGGCTCTTCGACCGGATTCCGCTGAAGAACGTCACGACGTCGATGACCATCAATGCAACGGCAGCAATTCTGTTGTGTCTTTATGTTGCCGTTGCTAAAAAGCAGGGAGCCGATCTTACGGCTATTTCCGGGACAGTGCAGAATGATATTCTGAAGGAGTATATCGCGCGGGGAACGCACATCTATCCTCCCGGGCCGTCCCTCAAGATCGTCACCGACATTTTCGAGTGGTGCAGCGAACATCTTCCCCGATGGAATACGATTTCTATCAGCGGTTATCATATCCGTGAAGCGGGGGCGACGGCAGTGCAGGAACTTGCCTTTACGCTTTCCAACGCCATCGCATACGTTCAGGCCGCTGTGGACCGGGGACTGGACGTCGATCGGTTTGGCGGTCAGCTTTCGTTCTTCTTCAACGCGCATAACAACTTCTTTGAGGAGGTTGCAAAATTCCGGGCTGCCCGGCGTCTGTGGGCGGGGATTATGAAAGAACGATTTCAGGCAAGGAACCCTGAAACATTGAAGCTACGCTTTCATGCCCAGACAGGAGGCTCAACTCTGACGGCACAGCAGATTGACAATAATGTCGTGCGGGTGACTCTCCAGGCGCTTGCTGCCGTGCTGGGGGGATGTCAATCATTGCACACCAATTCCCGGGACGAGGCATTGGCTCTTCCCACGGAGGAATCGGTCCGGCTGGCATTGCGGACTCAACAGGTCATCGCTTATGAATCAGGGGTGGCCGATACGATTGACCCCCTTTGTGGATCGTACTTTGTCGAATCGTTGACAAACGA
>JACPLA010000003.1 GCA_016186715.1 Ignavibacteriales bacterium
ACCTTCCGTCTTGAGCAAAATTACCGGTCCACGAAGTCAATCCTCGGGGCGGCCGACCGGCTCATCCGGAACAACCTCGATCAGCTGAAGAAGAACCTGTGGACCGAAAACCCTGAGGGAGAACCGATCATTGTAGTGGAGTGTCTCGACGACCGGGATGAAGGGCATACCATCGTCCATGCCATCCAGGATGAGACCATCCGGAACAAGTTCAACCTCAAAGATTTTGCAGTCCTGTACCGGACGAATGCCCAGTCAAGGTCAATGGAGGATGAGCTGCGCAGGAGCGGAATTCCATATGTGATCGTCGGCGGTATCCGGTTCTACGAAAGAAAGGAAATCAAGGATATCCTTGCCTACCTTCGCCTTCTTGTCAATCCGAGAGATAATGAGAGTTTTCTGCGGATTGTCAATTATCCGGCGAGGGGGATTGGCGGGACGACACTCGATAGGGTGAAGGCGTTTGCATCGCGCAACGACCGGTCGCTGTTTGACAGTCTTGTCTCGACGCCGGAAATGGAGGGATTGACCGATCGTGTCAAGAAGGGCCTCCGGGGGTTTCACGAGCTGATGCGCAAATACGGCCGGCTTCGGAACGAGATGTCCTTGAGCGAACTGGTGCGAAGTCTCGTGGACGAGTTGGGCATCCTCAGGATGTTTAAAGAAGAAGGGACGGCGGAAGCGATGGCTCGTTGGGAAAACGTCCATGAGCTTCTTTCGGCCATTTCCGAATTTCACGATACAAGGGAAACAGGGACCCTCGAGGAATTCCTGGAGGAAGTGGCGTTGGTGTCGGACATCGACTCGTGGGAAGGAACGACGAACGCCGTCACCTTGATGACCCTGCATTCATCCAAAGGGTTGGAATTTCCCGTGGTGTTCATCGCCGGACTTGAGGAAGGACTTCTTCCGTTTTATTCGAATTCCATCGATCGGCCTGATCTTGAAGAAGAGCGGCGTCTCTTCTATGTTGGAATCACACGATCCCAGCGAAAGCTGTTCCTTTCCCGCACGCGCATGCGCTATCGATTTGGGGAACCGGGGATCCCGAGCCCGTCGCGCTTCCTCTCCGAGTTGGGAAGTGAAGGGATTGAATTCGTCGAAAGCCGGAGTGCCGCTCGCGGAACGGAACCGCACCGGCGGACGAAACATGCCCGCAGACGGGAGAAGCTCTCAGGCCACGAGGTGGTCGAAAGGGCAGATCAGCACTACTTCGGCGATCCACTTCCGGATTACGAGGCTGAATCGCAGGAGATCCTCGAAATAAAACGAGGATCGTTCGTTCGTCATGAAACCTTTGGACGCGGCCGGGTCATCGAAGTCAACGGAAACGGAGAGAACACGAAGGCCGTGGTTCGGTTTGATGAGTACGGAGTGAAGAACCTGATTCTGAAGTTTGCCCGCTTACGTCCCGCCTGATGATCCTTCAGACTGCGTCGAGCTCACGACAACGAGACTTTGCCAGTAGTCGCGATGAATATAATGGGTGATCATCGTGTTGAATTCCGCGATCTTGCCGCCGGGAACGATGATATATACCTTAGCCTGGACACCTGTTGATTTGTCGAACTGATCCAGGAAGACGTTGTACTGAGTGAGGGCATGTTCCGTTTCAAAATCATCGTCTCCCGTTTTTGCTTCTCCGATCACATGCCGTTGCGAGGTGCTGTCAAATGCATAGACGTCCGGTGATTTGGGCTTCTGGTCACCGTATCCATCATTGGGGAGCGGGCGTGGAGTCGGATACCCCGGGAGGTCGGCACTGAGAATCCGAAATCCTTCCTTCTTGAATACCATCACCAATTCTTCCACCAGCTTTGAATGCCGCTCGTCACGATCCACAGAGGAATCCTTGGTCTTCTGCTGACAGGAGAGAACTCCGGAGTGCGGAAGGTTTGGGGAGGTCCGTGAAGGGGCGCATAACGATGCCTGGGATTCGGTTATGCGGAGACCTCTGCTCCGGAAAGGATTTTTTGATAATACTGTTCGTACTGTCCGACGATGCGACTTAATTCGAATTCGAGCGCCCGCGTGCGGGCGGCTTGAGCAAAGGTGCGGTGCCTCGATGGGTTGGACAGCAGTTCAACGGCGTAGCGAGCCATGCGATCAATGTCCCCGATTTCGGCAATGTATCCGGTTTGCCCGTGAAGCTGGAGCTCGTGAAGCCCGCCGACGCTGGTGGAGATGACGGGAACCTCACATGCCATGGCCTCGAGGGCCGATAAGCCGAAACTCTCCGACTGGCTGGGCATCAAAAACAGATCGGAGATCGAAAGGATATTGATGATTTCGGCCTGTTTTCCCAGGAACTTGACATGCTCAGCGATGCCGAGATCGCGCGCGAGCATCTCACAATGAGACCGGTCGGGTCCGTCCCCGATCAGCATGAGACGCGCCGGGACCTTCTTCCGCACCTCGTGAAAGATATGAATCACATCGGCGACTCTTTTGACGGGCCGGAAATTCGAAGTGTGGACGAGGAGTTTTTCGCCGTGAGGCGCACAGGCCGAGAGCAATTCCGCGTTCGCAGTGCGGCGGTATTTGTTCGTATCCACAAAATTCGGAATGACCTCGATCTCTTTGTGGATCGCGTAGTTGGTGAGCGTCTTTTCCTTGAGGAACCTGGACACCGCCGTGACACCGTCGCTTTGTTCAATGCTAAACTTCATCACCGGGAGGAAGCTGGGCTCAAGTCCTACAAGAGTGATGTCGGTCCCGTGGAGAGTCGTGATGATCTTGGCGCGCGTGTCGTTGAGGATCTGCTTGGCGAGGTAAGCGCTTGTAGCGTGAGGGATGGCGTAGTGGCAGTGAAAAATGTCAATCGCTTCGTAGCTGGCTACTTCAACCATCTTGCTCGCAAGTGCCAGAGTGTAGAGCGGAAAGTCAAAGACGGGATAATTGGACATTTCGACTTCGTGATACATGATGTTTTCCCTAAAAGCGTCGCCGAGCCTCATGGGCATTGCGTAGCTGATGAAATGGATCGAATGACCCTTGTCGGCCAATGCTTTGCCGAGTTCGGTCGCCACCACGCCGCTGCCGCCGTATGTCGGATAACATGTAATGCCAATATTCACACCGGTCTCCTGATTCGTCGTGATGAACGTACTCAGAAATGGAAGAAGAAACAAGAGACCTCACGAGCGCGCCTTGTAGAGTCCGATTCGTAATCGGACCTCACAAACCTTCGTGTCCGGTCGCGGACCGGACTCTACAACATTCGCCCGTTCGCGGATCCCGGCATCAGATATTCGCCAGAGGCGAATGAGCCTTTGGCTCAAATCCGACGCCTTGTAGAGTCCGATTCGTAATCGGACCTCACAAGCCTTCATGTCCGGTCGCGGACCGGACACTACAGGAGGTTAATAATCCTGCCGGAAAAAATAGACAATCGCCAATGCGTACAACAGAGAGGCAGAGAGAAAGGAATAAACGAAGGGGAGAATATCAAATCCGGCGGAAGCTTGCTCCGCGAGAACACGCGTTGTTATGTCTTTCCCCACAAGGTTTGCTGCCTGATCGATCATCCGGCTGATTCGGGGAGTCGCGTAGTACAGGGAATCGAGGAATCGATGGAAAAAGGCGTTCTCCCACCAGACATAGAGTGTCGTTTGCCGTACCTCGAGAGCGGAAGAAAAAAGAGTAAAAACGAACGCTATCATGATGGAAAATGCCGTGCTGCGGGTGATGACCGCCGTCAACGCAACGACAGAATAGTAGCAGAGAAAAATGAAAATGGCGACGACCGAGGCAAGAAGAAAATTCCCATGCCAGATGCCGGTTTTTATGCCGAAAACAGCCCAAATGCCGACAGCAAAATACAGGATGTTGGCGCCTATTCCTCCGCACGCTCCGAAAGAGCGGGCGAGAAGAAGACTGGACCGCGAAAGCGGCTTGCTCAGGTACAGCTCCACCGTTCCCTTTTCGAGCATGGACGGGATCAGACCGGCCGTAGCAAAAATACCGAACAACATGATGGCCGACGAGGCGCTTTGAAACAGCTGACGGAGGAGGAATTCGACAGGATTGAAGCCTTCGAGGCCGCGGGGAGTCAGCTGCGAGCCGAACATGGTGATCGTAAGGGTTCCGCTCTCCATGGATCCGGATACCGCAGCTGCGAAAAAGAGGATAATCAAATTCCCCACGATAAAATAAAACAGGAGAGTCCCCTTGAGAATGGCCTCGCGGATCGTGAGAAGGGAGAGAGAAAGTGCCTTCACGGATTCTCCCGCGTGCGAATCAGGTTGATGAAAAAATCCTCAAGGCGTGATTTTCGCGGCATGACGGATTCAATGGACATTCCCTCTTGCAGCAGAATCTGAAGGATCTTGTTGAGGTCCTCCTTGGCATGGAGGGCCAGAGTGAGGGTTAACTGGTTCGTTTCAAGGGAACGGGATAAAGCGCCGATCTTTTGGAGGACCGGTTCGGAAGGGGCAATCCCGAGGCGAATTTCATATTCAAGTGCGTGAGAAGTGATGTCGCGAATCGTCCCAACCGAAAGAACTTCTCCCTTGTTGAGAATGGCCACCCGGTCGGAGATCTCCTCGACCTCGGAGAGCAGATGGGAATTGAGAAAGACCGTCTTCCCGGCCGAACGAAGGCCCTTAAGGATATCCCTGATTTCTTTTCTCCCGACCGGGTCAACGCCGTCAGTCGGCTCATCGAGGAAGAGGACCTCAGGATCGTTCAAGAGGGCTTGCGCAAGGCCGAGGCGCTGAAGCATTCCCTTGGAAAACTTCTTGATCTTGACACGAGACCATTCTTCCAACCCGACAACGCGGAGGAGCTCGGAGGCTTTGCTACTCAGAAAATGCTTCGAAAGTCCCTGGAGTCGACCGAAGTGGAGGAGAGTCTGATGGGCCGTGAGAAAAGAAGGATAACGATGGTTTTCGGGCAGATATCCTATCCGTTCGCGAATGCCGGTGGAACCCATAGGTTGACCCAGGATCGTAGCTGTTCCGGAAGTAGGGTGCACGACACTCAGGAGGATTTTGACAAGTGTAGTCTTGCCGGCGCCATTTGGCCCCAAAAGGCCGAAAATTTCCCCTTTCGATACTGTGATCGAAACGTCTGAAAGCGCTTGAATGTTAGACTTTCTGAAGAGGCCGGATGAGAAGGACTTGCTGAGGTGCGAAATGGCAACGGTGCTCATTTGGAGATGCGCAAAATATCCAAAAAGTATCGGCATGTCAATCGAAACGGTCAGCAGAATTAGGAATTATTCCTATATTTAACTTGACATCTGTGCCAGGAATTCAGTACATTACAGCCAGTAAATGTTGGGTCAGAACGACCCTTTCTTTTTGGACTAATCTACGACTGATAAAGTCGTATTTATGTTACAGCTCTCAAAAAAAGTCGAATACGGCCTCATTGCTCTTCGCCATATGGCCATGCGGCCTATGGGTCAGATCTATACGGCTAAGGAGCTGGCACTGGAGTACGAGGTTCCCTATGAGCTTCTTGCCAAGGTTCTCCAGAAGCTTGCCCGGGCGGGAGTCGTTCGGTCAACGCAGGGAGTCAAGGGGGGATACTCGCTTGCACGATTGCCGAAAGACATGCCTGTTTCTCATATCATCAAGATCATCGAGGAGGAGAGGCCGATGATCGCCGAGTGTTACGTGGAGGGACCGGACAGCTGCTATTTGTTTGACAACTGCACAATCCGGAGGCCATTGGGCAAGATTCAGCGTTCACTGAACGTGTTGTTTGATCAAATGACAATCCAGGAAATTATCTGACGGCAGACATCGCATGGATAAAACCTTTTCGCTGATCACACAGAACCAAAAAGATTTTCTCAACTTTCTGAGGACAAAATACGCGCTGTTTCATCTGTCGAATGTTTTCTTTCGTGATCTGCACTACGGGGTGATGGCGTATCTGGATCTAAAGCAAATCCGATACCGCTATTCCGAGGCCGAGGATCTGACCCGGAGGCTCGTTGAGTCCTGGCAGACGCAGGAGATACTCAGGAAGATCGACGCGCGGGCTTACATGTTAAATTATCCGGACTTCAAGAAGCCCCCGGTGAAGCCGGCGGCCCCGGCAAAACCGGCTGCGAAACCCGCCTCTGCGCCGTCCCAATCGTCCGCAGCGGCCGGGCCCTCGGGTGCGTCCACAGCAGTTGGATCCGCACAAAAGCCGGAGACGACAGTCGAAGAAGCGGTGAAAGCGACACCAGCCCCGGAGGCTGAAGCCGGACAGAACTGACGATTTCTTTTTCAAGAGTGAGGATCATGAGCACGGCAACAAATACGATTGAAGAATTTGCGAAACGTGAATACAAATGGGGCTTCATCACAGATATTGAAGCCGACACAGCCCCCAGGGGGTTGAACGAGGAGATCATTCGTTTTATCTCTCTCAAGAAGAATGAGCCCGACTGGCTTTTGGAGTGGAGGCTGAAGGCGTTCCGGAACTGGCTGACGATGAAAGAGCCCCGGTGGCCCAACGTCAAATACGCGACGATCGACTATCAGAACATCATTTACTATTCGGCTCCCAAACAGAAAGCGCGGCCCGGGAGTCTCGCTGAAGTCGACCCCGAGCTTCTTCGGACGTACGAAAAACTCGGAATTTCCCTGCAGGAGCAGGAGCGTCTTTCCGGAGTTGCAGTCGACGCCGTCTTCGACAGCGTCTCTGTTGCCACGACGTTCAAGGAAAAGCTCAAGGAGCTTGGAATCATTTTCTGTTCGTTCTCCGAGGCGGTGCAGGAGCATCCGGATCTGGTCCGGAAATACCTTGGATCCGTTGTTCCCTACAACGATAACTTCTTTGCCGCGCTCAATTCCGCCGTGTTCAGCGACGGCTCGTTCTGCTACATCCCCAAAGGGGTCCGGTGTCCGATGGAACTTTCGACGTACTTCCGCATCAACTCGGCGGACACGGGCCAGTTCGAGCGGACCCTTGTTGTCGCAGAGGAGGGATCGTACGTGAGTTATCTCGAAGGATGCACCGCTCCGATGCGGGATACAAATCAGCTTCACGCCGCGGTTGTTGAGCTGGTCGCCGTTGGCGACAACACGCGGATCAAGTACTCCACCGTGCAGAACTGGTATCCGGGCGACAAGGACGGCAAAGGAGGGATTTATAACTTTGTCACGAAGAGGGGAAAATGCATCGGAAAGAATTCGAAGATCTCATGGACCCAGGTGGAAACGGGATCGGCAATTACGTGGAAATATCCGAGTGTGATTCTCCTGGGTGACAATTCCGTCGGCGAGTTCTACTCCGTGGCCGTCGTGAACAACCATCAGCAGGCCGACACGGGAACGAAGATGATCCATCTCGGGAAGAACACGCGCAGCACGATCGTGTCCAAAGGGATTTCTGCCGGCGTCGGGCAAAATTCCTACCGGGGTCTCGTGGAAATCAAGAAGGGGGCGGCGAACGCAAGGAATTTTTCCCAGTGTGACTCTCTTCTGCTCGGAGATACCTGCGGCGCCCATACGTTTCCGTACATCGATGTGAAAAACCGTACCGCTCGGGTGGAACATGAAGCGTCCACTTCGAAGATCGGCGAGGACCAGATCTTCTATTGCAAACAGCGGGGCCTTTCAACGGAAGATGCCGTCAACATGATCGTGAACGGGTTCTGCAAAGAAGTGTTCCGCGAGCTGCCGATGGAGTTTGCGGTGGAAGCGCAAAAACTGCTCGGCGTGAGCCTCGAAGGCAGCGTCGGGTGACACGAAAAGAACTTCTTCATTCATTTATTCAGCGTTCGATATTCTACATTTCGGCCTAAAGGAAATATCGAATGTTGAACGCTGAAGGTAGAATGTCGAAGTTGTGTCGATTTCTGCCAGGACGAGACCGACATTGAACCAAGGAGAACAGAAACGAAATGCTTGAAATCAAGAATCTGCATGCAAGCGTGAATGGAAATGAAATCCTCGACGGGGTGAACCTGACGGTGAAGCCAGGTGAGGTGCACGCCATCATGGGGCCCAACGGATCGGGGAAGAGTACCCTCGCCCAGGTCCTGGCGGGCCGTGAGCTCTATGAAGTTACCAAAGGGGAGATACTCTTCGAGGGGAAGAACCTGATGGAAATGGATCCCGAGGAAAGGGCCCGCGAAGGTTTGTTCATGGCGTTCCAGTATCCGGTGGAAATACCGGGCGTCAGCAATACCTATTTCCTGAAATCGGCGCTCAATGCCATCCGGAAACATAAAGGTCTGGAGGAGCTGGACGCGATGGACTTTCTCCAGCTGGTTAAAGAACGGATGAAACTCGTGGACATGGACGAAAGCCTGCTGAGCCGTCACGTGAACGAGGGATTTTCCGGGGGGGAGAAGAAACGGAACGAAATCTTCCATATGGCCATCCTTGAGCCGAAACTGGCGATCCTGGACGAAACGGATTCGGGTCTGGACATTGACGCTCTCCGCATCGTGGCGGACGGCGTCAACACACTGAAACGAAAAGAGAACGCTATCGTTGTCGTGACGCATTACCAGCGCCTGCTGAACTACATTATCCCCGATTTTGTTCACGTGCTGGTCGACGGCCGCATCGTGAAGTCGGGAACGAAGGAGCTTGCCCTGGAGCTTGAAGACAAGGGCTACGATTGGGTCAAGGCGAAAACAGGGACGTCGATGGAGGCAGTGTCGTGATTGGGATGAAAGAACGAACGGAACAGGAAGCGTGGTATCGTTCGAGTTTTGAGGCACTCGAAAAGGGCCTGAACGGCGAGGCGGCGTCCACGTTGCATGCGTTGCGGAAAAACGGCCTCCGGGCTTTTTCCGTTCAGGGATTTCCGACGACAAAGGACGAGGAATGGCGTTTTACGAACGTCAGGAAGATTGCCGAGACGCCCTTCAACCCGGTGCTTGGTGATGCCCGGTCCGCGATTCGTCGGCGTGATATTGACGCCTTCATGTTCGGAATGGAAAACGTCCTGGTGTTTGTGGATGGCCGGTATTCGGCCGAGCTCTCGCAGACAAAGAGCCTTCCCGCAGGAATGATTGCCGAAAGTCTGGCCGCGGCGACAACGTCTCGTACGGAACTGGTTCACCGGTATCTCGGACGCCTCGCCCCGATCGACAACAATCCTTTTATTGCCCTGAATATGGCCTTTGTTCAGGACGGAGCGTTTGTGCATGTTCCCCGGGGCGTGGCGACCGGGGAAACAATTCATCTCTTGTTCGTTTCAACCGGCACGGAAAAGAACCTCCTGACTCTTCGGAATCTCTTTCTCGTCGGCGAACAGGCGCAGCTTTCAATTGTCGAGAGCTACGTCTCTCTTGGTGACGGCGAATATCTCACGAATGTCGTGACCGAGTTCGGCGTATCACGTGGCGTCAATTCATGCGTACCAAAACCGGGAGACCCGGTTCACGTCCAACTCCGTTGCGCTGGGCGGAGGGATCGTCCGGAACAATGTGACGACCATGCTGGATGCCGAGGGGAGCGATTGCACGCTCAACGGCCTTTCTCTCGCGACCGGCACGCAGTTGATCGATAACCATACGACGATCGACCACGCAAAACCGCACTGCACAAGCCATGAGCTGTACAAAGCTATCCTTGACGGAAAAGCGCACGGAGTCTTCAACGGGAAGATCTTTGTAAGACAGGACGCTCAAAAAACAGATGCAAAACAAACGAACAAAACGCTCCTGCTCTCGGAAAACGCTGTGATTGACACCAAGCCCCAGCTTGAAATCTTTGCCGACGACGTGAAGTGTACCCACGGAGCGACCGTCGGTCAGCTCGACACGGATCAGGTGTTCTATCTCAGAACACGAGGGATCGATGAGATAATGGCCCAGGATATCCTCACCTTCGCTTTTGCGGAAGACGTGGTGAGCAGGATCCACGTAGAACCGCTCAAGGAAAAACTGGAGTCGCTCGTTCATGAGAAACTCGGCAAAGGACGGAAGAGCTGATGTCTCTTGAGGCTCACCTGGAAACGACACGGGTCGCGTACGATGTTCATCGGGTCCGGAAGGATTTTCCGATTCTGAGCCGGAAGGTTCAAGGGAAGCCGTTGGTGTATCTCGACAATGCCGCAACGTCGCAGAAGCCGGCTTCGGTTCTGAAGGCGATCCGAGAATACTACGAATCGTACAATGCGAACATCCATCGCGGCGTCCATGCGCTGAGCATACAGGCGACGGAAGCGTATGAGTCGGTCAGAAGGAGAATCCAGGAATTTGTCGGAGCCCGTGAGGCCCGGGAAGTCGTTTTCGTCAGGGGCACGACGGAGGGGATCAACCTTGTGGCCCAGACATTTGCGCGCCGGCGGATGAGGGAAGGGGATGAGATCCTCATTTCAGGCCTGGAGCATCATTCGAACATTGTTCCCTGGCAAATTCTTTGTGAGCAGAGCGGAGCGAAGCTCCGGGTGATCCCGCTGAATGACGCGGGGGAATTGATGCTTGACGAGTATGAGGCCCTTCTGACGCAGCGGACCAGGATCGTGGCTCTGGGCCATGTGTCGAACGCCCTGGGCACGATCAATCCGGTAAAACAAATGATCGCCGCGGCTCACCGAAAGGATATTCCCGTCCTAATCGACGGTGCACAGGCGGTGCCGCATCTACGGGTCGACATTCAGGATCTTGATGCAGAGTTCTACGTGTTTTCCGGACACAAAATGTTCGGTCCGACCGGAATCGGTTGTGTCGTTGGGAAAGCCGCTCTGTTGGAGGAAATGCCGCCGTATCAGGGCGGCGGGGACATGATCAAGTCCGTTTCTTTTGAAAAGACGGTTTACAACGACATCCCGTACAAGTTCGAGGCAGGAACGCCGAATATCGCGGGGGTGATGGGACTTGGTGCAGCGGTGGAGTATCTGACCGCCGTCGATCATCTGGCGCTGGAAGCCTATGAGCACGAGCTCCTCGAATATGCGACGCAGGCGGTCTCGGCGATCGACGGTGTCAGGATCATCGGCACGGCGGCGAAGAAGACGGGTGTGCTTTCTTTCATCGTGAACGACGTCCACCCCCACGATGTGGGGACGATCCTCGACCGGGAGGGCATCGCTGTCCGCACGGGTCACCATTGTGCCCAGCCCGTGATGCAGAGGTTTGGCGTCCCGGCGACAATCCGCGCATCTCTGGCGTTGTACAACACAAGCGGGGAGATTGACGCCCTTGTTCGGGGTCTCCACAAGGTAAAGGAAGTTTTTGGCTGATGTCGGATCTACGATCGTTGTATCAGGAAATCATTCTGGATCACAACAAGAATCCGCGGAACTATCGGGCGATGGAGGATGCGGATCGAAGTCTGGAGGGGTACAACCCTCTGTGTGGTGATCATTACACAATTTATCTGAAACTCGACGGCGGAGTGATCGCCGATATCAGCTTCACAGGGTCGGGTTGTGCCATTTCGAAGGCATCCGCGTCCGTCATGAGTACGGTCCTGAAGGGGAAGACGAGAGAAGAGGCTGAGCGATTTTTTGTCTTGTTTCACGATCTCGTGATGGGACAACGCGATCCCGCGAAGAATCTGGAAGAACTGGGAAAAATGGCTGCGTTCGGGGGTGTGAGTGAATTCCCTGCCAGGGTCAAGTGCGCCAGCCTTGCCTGGCATACGCTGAAAGGGGCGCTGGAAGAAAAGACAATCGCGGTAACGACAGAATAAGTCGAAGGAGGATTTTTTATGGCAGACACTACACTGGATGTGAAGGTTCAAACTGCGGAGACGGTTGTCATCACGCCGAGGGCGGCCGAGGAAATCCGGAAGATCAAATCGGAGAACAACATTCCCGAATTGCACGCGCTGAGGCTCGGTGTGAAAGGAGGCGGATGCTCGGGTATGAGTTATGTCCTCGCGTTCGACGAGAAGCCGCGGCAGGGCGACGAAACCTTCGTGATGGAAGGGATTACCGTTTACGTGGACCCCAAAAGCCTCTTCTATCTTTCGGGCACGACGCTTGACTTCTCGGACGGCTTGAACGGCAGAGGGTTTGTGTTCAACAATCCCAATGCCGCCCGGACCTGCGGATGTGGTAGCTCCTTTGGAGTATAGATGACAATGATGGAAGAAAAAAAATCACCGGAACCAACACAGAAGAGTGGGGAACAAGACCAGGCGGCGACGCCGTTGTCTCTGGAGGAGCGAGTCTGGGCGGCCTTGAAGGAATGCTATGATCCGGAAATTCCCGTCAACATCGTCGACTTGGGGCTTGTGTATGAAGTCAAGATCGACGATTCCATTCCGGGTGAGGCAAATGTGTTCATTAGGATGACGCTCACGGCCCCCGGTTGCGGAATGGGACCGATGATAGCCAATGACGTCAAACGACGCGTGCAGGCGGTTTCCGACGTCAACAATGTGCGCGTTGACCTCGTTTTCGATCCGGCTTGGAATCCCGGCATGATGAGCGAATCGGCAAAGCTCCAACTGAACATGCTGTAGGATCGTTGTTCGCGGATCTCACCATTAATCACAACAATCCCCGGAGGCTCTATGGACTGGATGGAACTTGTCAGTGTTCTTTCGAGATGGTTGCACGTGGCGGCGGGAATCTTATGGATCGGACTTCTGTACTTTTTCAATTTTGTGAACGCTCAATTTGCAGCAACGCTCGACGGAGACTCCAAGAAAAAAGTCGTGCCGGAACTCTTGCCGAGAACTCTCTATTGGTTCCGCTGGGGAGCGGCATACACCTGGATCACAGGGATCCTTCTGCTCTTGCTCGTGTACTACCACGGGGGTCTGATGTTCGAGGCGGACAACATTGATGGATGGTCAACAGGTGCAATCGTCATGGTTGCCGCAACGTTCCTTATGTTCGCCTTGTATGACCAGCTGGCAAAAACAGGAATCGCCAAAAACAATCGGGTCTTTGCCCTGGTGGCGTTGATTCTCGTTGCGGCTTTCGTGTATTTGCTGGAAACCTGGGGCAAGTTCTCGTTCCGTGCCTACAACATCCATCTTGGAGTCATGTTCGGAACTCTCATGGCAGCCAACGTCTGGATGCGGATCTGGCCTGCGCAGAAGAAGATTGTTACTGCCATCAAGGAAGGAACTCCGCCTGACGCCAATCTTGTTGCGATGGCAGGGCTTCGGTCCCGACATAACACGTACATGTCCGTTCCGCTCGTTTGGACAATGATTAACGCACACACCGCGGTCCCCGCAGCCAGCAGCTGGTTCTATCTTTTGGGTGCAGTGGTCGTCGGGTGGGCGGCGGTCGCGCTCGTCTATGGGAAGGCGGGAAAACTGAAAGGATTCTAGGATCGTACGATAAGATTCTTACCCTTCGGGGAAGTGATCCAATTAAGAGAGGGCCGGCCGTATCCGGCCCTTTTCTTTTGCGCCTCTCGAAACATTTTTCTATCTTCGTCATCGTTCTCCGAGAAGCGTGAAATCCTCCTCATCCTCCCATATCCCTCGATGACCTCGATCCGAGGCTTCCTCGCCGCCGTCGTCTTTTTCGGTATTGTTTTCAATGTTTCGGCGCAGCATCCAAAGGAGCGTGCGTTCGCACAAAAAGTCTCTCAGACATCGATGCGCAACCATGTGCGAAACCTGGTGGCATCCGGGAACCGGCTTGGTGGGACGCCGTCGGGCGACAAATCGACCGACTATGTTTCGCGATCATTCAAACGGTCCGGGTTGGCGACGATGATTGAAGTTGACCCGGAAAAACTCGTCTCCATCAATCACGAATGGCAGCTCCAGGTGATGGAGCCGCGGCGGTTACGACAACTGATCCGCAACGAATGGTTGGGCGGATATTCTCCATCGGTTTCCCGCACAACGGCTCCTCTTCAGTTGCTCGAACAGGAAGAAGGGGTCACGTCAGAGCTCTCCGGCGCAGCAGTTCTTACCGAACGTCAGGTGACCGACCGGCTCTATCAGTCACTTGTTAACGCAGGGGTGGTCTGCATCCTTTCGTATGCGCCCGCCGATTCGACGCTTTATTCCGACTGGGCCATGATCTCGGATCTGAGGGAGTCGAATGCCAATGCGATTCCACTTTTCAATCTTTCGTACGGCAACGGCACCAGGCTGAGAAAGGAACTCGATCAAAACACTCCTGTTACAATCCGGTTTATGAGTCGGACAACGATCACGTCCGGAAGTCCCAAAACGGTTGTTGCGACGTTGCCCGGGAAAAGCGGGAAGTATTATCTTGTGTGCGCACACGGCGATTCCGATTCCGGAGGCCCCGGGGCTGACGATAACGCGTCCGGGGTCGCCGGGGTCCTGGAGCTGGCCCGTGTGTTCAGCTCCATGATGCAATCGGGACAATTATCCGTTCCGGAAAAAAGCATCAAGTTCGTCATTTGGGGATCTGAATATTATTCGACTGAACACTATGTGAAACGCCATCAGGAGCAACTGGAGGAGATCCTGGGTGTTTTGAACTACGATGAGATAGGAACGGGGGCGTCGCGTGACTGTCTCTATTTTGAATCGAATGACGTCCCGTATCACGAGGACCTGATGAAGATCTTCAACGCCGTGGGGGAGGAGTATGTGGACAAGCCGGGATTTTGGAAAGAGGCCACGACGAACCCCTCGCAGGGTGGAACGGATTCGTACGTTTTCATGCCCGAGTATCTCGACAGGCTCGATGTGCCGCGAGCGACCATTCCAAGTATTACCATTTATACGGCAGCCTGGAACAGGCCCCGGACGATTCCCCAGACTCCGGGATGGACTTCCAGGGCGTGGAAAGGGCACCCGGATTCTGTGACCATTGATTATTCACGGTACTACCACTCCTCGCTCGACATTCCGGAGCGGACGACGGAACGCGAGCCGTTCAACATGTCCTGGGCGGTTAAGGCGGTCGGAATTGCGTTGTTGAGACTCGCCTGGTAGCATCTGAGGAATTTAGTTTTTCAACGCAGAGCCGCGGAGAACCGCACCTGCCCGGCCTCGGCTGAACTAACAGGCAGGCGGGGAGAAATCGCAAAGCGTGTAATTTTCTTTTCAATTGAAGGCCTTACTGCATCTTGACTTCCCCCGCCGTTTTGCGTAATTTTTGACGCGCCCAGTATGACCATCGAACGGCAAGATGCAGAGTATGAAGTCCCCCGGCCTCGCCGGACCGGCGGCGAATATCATTACGGGCAATACTGTGTGAATTGCGGTACACTCCTCCTGGGGTGGCGGTGCAAGCTTGTGAGCCCCAAATGCGGCTTCTACCATTCCTGCAGTGAACCCTGATTCGAACTCCTCACTGCTCCTTCTAAAGGACTCATTGTTTCATTGTTTGTTGTTCCTATGACCCTCATAGCGACTGAGATAACGAAATACGTCTACACCTTTGGGTCGATCCGCTACGATCTTGCCGCCCGTTCCTATGTTATGGGAATTCTGAATGTCACGCCCGACTCGTTTTCCGACGGAGGTGTGTATGCGAAGCCCGAACACGCAATCGAGCGCGCTCTGGCCATGGCCGATGAAGGCGCGGATTTTGTCGACGTTGGCGGGGAGTCGACACGTCCCGGCTCGATGCCTGTTCCGCCGGAGATGGAATTGGAACGCGTCATTCCCGTCATTCGGGGGATCGTCCGTGAACGGTCCGTGCCTGTCTCGATTGATACAACCAAATCGGTTGTCGCGGACGAGGCGCTGAAAGCAGGTGCGACGATGGTCAACGACATCAGCGGACTCACATTGGATCCGGGGATGATGGAAACCGTGGCGCGGCACCGCTCCTCCGTTATTATCATGCACATGAAGGGAACTCCGAAAACCATGCAGGCGGATCCGAGCTATCGGGACGTCGTCGGAGAAGTCCGCTCATTCCTGAAGCGGCAGGCCGAGGCGGCGGTCAAAGCCGGAATCTCGCAGGTCATTGTCGATCCCGGCATCGGGTTCGGCAAGACCCTGGATCATAACCTTGCATTGCTTCGGAACCTCGGGCAACTCAGAACCCTCGGGTACCCTGTTCTTGTTGGACCATCCCGGAAATCATTCATCGGCGCTGTGCTCGATCTCCCTGTGGATCAGCGCCTCGAAGGGACCGCCGCGGCCGTAGCCGCGTGCGTCTTAAGAGGCGCTTCCATCGTCCGCGTCCACGACGTGAAGGAGATGAAAAGGGTTGCCCGCATGGCCGATGCACTCCGGACTGCGCCATGAAATCTTCGCTCGTTCTTTTGATTCCGGCATACAATGCAGAGAACTCCATCAAGGATGTCCTCACCGGATGTCTGCACTACGTGGATCCTTCCCGGGTTGTTGTGGTTGACGACGGGTCGGAAGACGAAACCGCGCAAGTCGCCACACAGCGGGGCGTTCGCGTGGTGCGTCATGATCTCAACCGCGGGAAAGGAGCAGCGTTGAGGACGGGTTTTCAAATCATACGCCGCGAGCATGATTGCGAGGTTCTGGTGACACTCGATGCGGATCATCAGCACGACCCTCGCGATGTTTCACGCTTCCTCTCGGAATACGCAGCAACCGGCGCCGATATTATCGTGGGAAGACGGAATCGATGGGGAACGAACATGCCGTTGAGCAGAAAATGTTCCAACGGGGTGACCTCGTTTCTTGTGTCCATGCGGACGGGAAGGGCGATTCCCGACAGCCAGTGCGGTTATCGGTTGATCAGGCGGGAGATCCTCGAACACGTGGAAATCGAGTCCAACGGATTCGAGGCGGAAACTGAATTTTTGATCAAAGCGGCAAAAAAAGGATACCGGATCGCATCGGTCCCGATCCGCACCGTGTATGGCAAAGAAGCCAGCCACATGACCCGTTGGACCACCACCAAGCGGTTCGTTCAGACGCTGCTCAGGGACTACTGATGCCGAGATTCGAAGAAGAACGAAAGGACATGGTCGCCCTCCTCCGTGAACGGGGGATTACCAACGTGCGCGTTCTTCATGCCATGTCGAAAATCGAGCGTCATCTGTTCGTCAAGGAACCGTTTGTCAACAGGGCCTATGACGATACGGCTCTTCCCATTGCTAAACAGCAAACGATTTCCCAGCCCTACACGGTCGCTTTCATGACCCAGGAACTTGATCCTCAACCGGGGCAGAAAATTCTGGAAATTGGAACCGGCTCTGGCTATCAGGCGGTGATTCTGGCCGAGATGGGATGCAAGGTGTTTACCATTGAGCGGCATATGGACCTTTTTCTGCAAGCGCGTAAGCTTTTCGAGAAGATGGGATATCGAATCGCCACGTTATGTGGAGACGGAACAGTGGGATGGTCGGAGTTTGCCCCGTATGACGGAATCATCGTCACTGCCGCTGCCCCTGAGGTCCCCGATCCTCTCCTGAATCAACTGGCTCCGGGCGGCAGACTGGTTATTCCGGTCGGAGATCTGGACATGCAGAAGCTCAGGGTCGTGACAAAGACCGAGCAAGGATTCGAAACGATGGAGGCGTACGGATTTAAGTTTGTTCCGCTCATTGGGAAAAAGGGGTGGAATGGGAAGTAGGGAGCGGACATCGCTTTGCCGTCTCGAGGCTGTGCAAAATGTAGGTCGGGATGCCATCCCGACCAGGTTAGGTTTCGAAAATCTTCAAAAAGCAACAACTCTCGAAGTGATTGTGTTAGTCGAGAGTACTTTTTGCACAGCCTCGAGTTTGCTCCGATGTAGAAACGCACCTGGACGGTTGGCTTCGCCGTGTTCATGTGCGGTAAAAACGGCATAGACACGAGGGGAACCACTCTGTGGAACTCTCTTTTCAGACTCCGTGTCACTCTGTGAAATCTTTTTATGGAGAAGCATAAGACGGACAGACTGCCAGGGCCTCAGTTCGAATCCTCAATGAAGTGAAGACCCTCCTTGCCATTGTCGGACCCACCGCATCGGGGAAAACCCCCCTCTCGCTGTACCTGGCTGAAATTCTCGGGGCGGAGATCGTTTCGGCAGATTCCCGCCAGATTTACAAATACCTGGACATCGGAACGGCGAAACCGTCAAGGGAAGACATTCGTCGGGTGAAGCATCATTTTATCGACCTCCTTGATCCCGGCGAAGAATACAGTGCTGGTCGGTACGGCAAGGAGGCTCGCGCGGAGGTCCGAACCTTGCTGCAGAAAGGAAAAGAGACGATCCTTGTGGGCGGATCGGGGCTTTATGTGAAGGCGTTGGTGGACGGGCTGTTCGACGGTCCCGGAAGGGATGATGAAATCAGAAAGAGACTTGAAGCGGAAATGCGGAGGGAGGGGATGGCGAATCTTTTGGAAAAATTACGGGCGGTGGATCCTGTCACGGCCGATGCCATGACAAGGGAGTCGAAGGCACGACGGATCATCCGAGCCCTGGAAGTTCATGCAATCACCGGCAAGCCGATCTCACAGTTTCACCGGGAGCAGGAAACGAGGGCTCCCTTTGACACGCTCTTCTACGGGCTGAACTGGGAACGCGGGGAGCTGTACCGACTCATAGAAGAAAGGGTGGATCGGATGATCAGGGAGGGTCTGATCGAGGAGGTTCAGGATCTCAAGATGAAGGGCTTTGGGCCGCATCTGAATTCTCTTCAGACGGTGGGATATAAAGAAGTCTTTTCGTTTTTGAACGGGGAGATTTCACGACAGGATGCCGTTGATCTGATCAAGCAGAACACGCGGCGTTTTGCCAAGAGGCAGCTGACCTGGTTCAAGGCCGACAAGAGGATCCGATGGATTCCCATGGAGTCATTGTCATCACTGAGCTCCGTGGCGCAAACGATCGCCGAGGAATACAAAACCAAAGCGCGTCGATACTCGAATCGAGACCGCTGAAAAAGATGGAATCCCCCTGTAGTTTAGAAAGAAAATCGCAGAGACGCGCCAGCCCGCCTCATAGAGTTCAACGAGGCTGGCGGGGAGGTCGCGGAGGAACGCAGAGTATGAAGCAGAAATACGGCTCTATCCCTTTGCGACTCTCCGCGTTCTCTGCGTCTCTGCGTTGATCTTTTGAAGGGAATCCGCGGCACTACCGGTAATCCTTAAATCCTGAAAATCGTGGTCCAACTTTGCAATTCGCGCAAAACAAGGTTATATTGGTGTGGACGGGGCGTGGCGCAGCCTGGCTAGCGCGCTTGGTTCGGGACCAAGAGGTCGCGAGTTCGAATCTCGCCGCCCCGACTCGGGGGATCCCGCCTTCCCGCCGAAGGTGCGTTGCTTGCACTTCGTTCCTCACTCCGTTCACTCCCGCTAATGACATGATGGTATTTGTCTTTGCGAACGTTTCTTAGCGAAGCAAGTCATACTAAGCAAGTTGTCATTGCGAACGATTAAACGGCGAGCACCTAAGCTCTAGCGAGGGGTCGAGCCGTTTGTGAAGCAATCTATCTTGCGCATGATGGATTGCTTCGTCGCTTCGCTTCTCGCAATGACAGTGATGCTTGAATGTCATGCCCTGAAGTGGTGGCCTCGCCACGAGCGTTGTGTGCGCCTGCCCCTTCCTGCACCGCCGTTACGAAAGATCTGCCCTCACGGCCGCTCCCTCCCGAATTGATGCTTCATCCCACATCTCATCTTTCACGTTTCACTTTTCGCGTTCACCTTTCACCAAGCTTATTTCGATCCCAACACAAACACTCCGTTCCAGTTTGCATCCGGCGGGTTCAACTGGTAGAGCCGCATGCGTTCCACATATAACGTACACACGGAATCGTTCGGCACGAACGTCATCGCGTGCTCCATCAAGGCAATCCCCTCGTCCCAGGTTCTCGACTGATAGGCTGCCAACCCTTCCCGGTAGGTCTGAAGAAACGACTTCATCGACTCGCCCAGCGGTTTGTCGGCCAGCCCGATAAGCTCATAGATTTTGATCGGCTCGGTCTTGCCCATGACGATGACCTTGTCGATTTCACGCGCCGTCACTCTGCTTGCGACTTTTTGGTACGTGACCTCGCTGAGCATGATGTATGTCCCGTACTGCTTGTTCACTCCTTCAAGCCGCGACGCCACGTTGACGGCGTCCCCCATCGCGGTGTAATTGAATTTGGATTCGGATCCCATGTTCCCGACAATGCACGGGCCCGTGTTGATGCCTACCCGCTGTTTCAGAACGATATTCCCCGATTTCTTCCATCTTGCTGCGAATGCGTCAAGACGCGACTGCATCTCCAGCGCCGCGCGACAGGAATTGAATGCAGCGTCGCGATCGTCGATCGGCGCCCCCCAGAACGCCATAATGGCGTCTCCGATGAACTTGTCGACCGTTCCCCGGTTCTTCATGATGACGCCTGTCATCTCTGTGAGGTACGCGTTGATGAGCTTCACCAGGTTTTCGGGTCCGAGCTGCTCGGAAATCGTCGTGAATCCCTTGATATCCGAGAAGAGGAGCGTGATCTCCTTCATCTCTCCGCCGAGCTTCAGCATCTTCGGATCGTCGATCAGCTGCTGAACCACCGTGCGGTCCACGTAGCGCTCGAACATGTTGGTGATCATCTTCCGCTGCTTTCCTTCGGTTGCCGCCCGATAGGAAACGGTGGCGACAAAACAAAGAATCATTCCGAACATCGGCTCGATCAGATTATACACAATGTTCCCGCTCGTAAAGGCGAAGTATACAAAGAGGACATAAAGAACGAGCGCTCCCACCAGCGTCAGGATTCCCACCCTCATCGGCCGGTTGGCGGCGACGAAACCGATTCCTCCGATGAGGAGAATGAGAAACAGGACCTGAACTCCGCTGTTGGCCTGATGGATGAAGTTGTCGGTCATGACCATGTCGTACACGTTCGCGTGCGCAATGTACCCCGGCGTCTGTTCCGAGAACGGCATTGCGTAGTAGTCGCCGACCGTCCGGGTTGTCGGACCGATGATGCAGACTTTTCCTCTGAACTGACTCAGGAATTCCTCATCCTGCTTGAGACCCGCCTCAAGGACGTCATAAAACGAGACCGACGGGATTGTCTCGTCTCTTCCCACGAAGTTGATGGTTGTCGCACCTTCGGAATTCGTGGGGATTTCGAGGGAGCCCAGATGCACGGTCGTCCCGTCATCCCCGACCTCGAAGGAGATCTGTCCGTCTTTGAGGTCCATTTCGTTCATTGCCAGCGCGAGGCCGAGTGTGGGATAGAGCCTTCCGGCATACTGAACGAACAGCGGCACGGATCGGATGATGCCGTCGACGGAATCCGGAATAATAACGGCGTGCCCGATGCCGGTAGTTACCTCGGCAAGCTCTGCAAAAGGATAGACTTCCAGGTAGGGAGCCCGGGGGAACGGGAGTCCTTCCGGAGCCGGGATGCCGAACCTTCCCACAACGTAGTGTGCAGTGCTGTCAACATCTGTAAAGGAAATACTCGCCTGGGCCGTGCGCGACGGGATAAACGGCCCGATGATGTGGTAGTCGTTCGGGGTTTCCGCAAGGAGTTGGATCATCACCGCCGTCTCGGCACTGTCGCGACTTGTGGGAGGATCGAGAAAGATATCGAAAGCGACCGCCTTGGCGCCAAAAGCGGCCAGAATCGCCATGACAGTCCCAACCTGGTCCCTGGGGATAGGATAGGTCCCTACGTTGTTCACGGTCCACTCGTCGATGCGGACCAGCATCAGGTTGTTCGTGTGCTCCCTCTCCCCCCTGATCCTCATCAGGAGGTCGGGGCCTTTACGCTCGAGGGCCTCGAAGATATTGACGCCCAACGTTTCATGGGTAAACGGGGTTCGGAAGAGCAAAACGGTGAGAAGAAACGAGGCGGTCGCAATTCCCAACCCGGCCAGCGTCTTTTTCTTCGGAAGCGTGAAAGGGAGAGCAGCCATCGGAGGTCCTCTGTGTTAGATTGGAGGAATGAAAATCGGCGATAATGTAAGAAGGGAGTCAGGGAAAAGCAACAAAAGCATCCGAACCTGGATTCATGTCACAGGGAGACATGGAGAGAAAAAGAGAGTTCCACAGGGGGATTTTCCTCTCTGTGTCCCTCTGTGTCTTCTCTGTGGCTCTCTGTGTAACGCTTTTACAGAAGAAGATTTCACAGAGTGACACAGAGCTTCAAAAGAGAGTTCCACAGAAGTGGGTAATCCCTTCGAAAATGAGACACTACGGTCGATTTGTCTTTCTTGACAAAGGAGGGGCGGTTTGATATATTGACGTGACGGCGCAGAATGCGTGGTTCTTTGCGCCGGAAGGAGGGGAGCAGGTGACAGTCAACACCAACTGTCCACGGCCCTCCCCGGTAGTTCCTTCGGTAGATTCGGTTTGCTCCCTCTCACTCTCAACGGTCGACAGGCAAGGGTATGGTTTTTTTCCCGTTTCCAAGAAACCGCATCGTCCGTCTCTTCCGTGCTCTTCGGACTTCTTTCCTCGTTTTTTTCCCGACGTTTCTCATTGTTGTGCCTGCCATTTCCAACGGCCAGCGGGGCCGGGTCGCCGCCGAGTCTGCGGTTCAGCGGGGCCTCGACTCTCTCAGGGTCGGTGATGAAGCTCCCACCTTCGTGGCGCTTGAGGCGACAAAAGAAGACGCCGTGTATCTGCGCGATTTCACCGGCAAGCAGCTCCGCCAGCCCTGGAAGAACAATCCCCGCCATGCCGTGGTCGTGAGCTTCTGGGCAAGCTGGTGCGAGCCGTGCCGAACCGAAATCCCCTTGCTGATGAAAATGGCCGAAGAGTTCAAAGACCAACCGGTCAAGATTTTCCTGATCAACACGATGGAAAGCCTGAGCTTCTCGGCGGATTCCGTACGGACGATTCTGAAAGACAGAAAATACACCCTCCCGTGCCTCCTGGACAACACAGGGTCGGTCGCACGAAGATACACCGTGCGAGGCCTGCCGATGATTGTCGTGATCGACAAGTTCGGGATTGTCCGGAAGGTCAATCGAGGATATCACGAGAATTTCCATGTCGAGATCGGCGAGCTGTTGAAAGAGCTTGTTCGGGAACAGGAGCCGAAACAAACCAGCAAATGATTATCGAACGCCGCGTATGAGACTTGCGACTGCTTTCCTCATTGTGTTGTTTACTTTCCTCCCCGGGTGCGGTTCGTCGAAGAAAGTCACCGCCCCGAAAATTGCCGTGATGCTCATGGACTTTGAAGGCCGGGCCGGCATCGATGCCGGTACGGCGCAAATCATCCGCGACGCCTTCGCGGCCGAGCTGCAAAAAACAGGCCGCTTCTCCGTGATCGACCGCCAGGCAACAGCCGCGATCATGGAGGAACAGGAATTTCAGGCGGCGCAGAAAGGCCAGGTGGCGTCTGCGAAGTTACACTCCCTTAAGAAAATGATCAGCGGGTCGGTTGGGAAACTTGGTGAAGATTATGTCTTCAATATTAAAGTAACCGATGTCGAATCTGCATCTGTTGATTTTGCGATAGCCAAGATGTACAACGGCGATCTGGAAGACGTGATTGAGGATTTTTTGCCTGAGCTGGCGAATGAGCTTCTTCGATCGCTCGGACCACACTAACCGTCAGTTTCTTAGGGGAGGTTGTTATGCTACTCCAGGCGCTTTCTCACCGCTCCCTGGTTCGGAGCGTCCTCGTCGCTGTTCTACTCCCGTCTTTCCTCTTTCCAACTCTCAGTCAAACGCGAGCCCCTCAGGAGAGGCTCACCGTCGCCGTCCTCGACTTCGCCGGCCGCGGCGTGAAAGAAGACGAAGCGGCCTCCCTCTCCGACGTCTTCCAGGGCGTTCTGGTTTGAAGGTTGAGAGAATGTTTGCCGGTACGATCGGAAGGGTGGGGCGGAGGTTTACGATTAATATTCAGGTCATCGACGTCGCCACCGCGCAGATTGTCTCTTCGAAGCCGAGGCAGCATGACGGGGCGATCGAGGATCTCGCCGGCGACATTATTCCCGAAATCGCGCAAGAGATGATCGAAGACCTCACGGGGCGGAGGCTGGCAACCGGCGTGCGGACCACCGGAGGAGGAGCAAGCTGGCTTCTTTGGGTAGGCGGAGCGGTGCTTGTGGGAGGCGGAGCCGCAGCGGCTGTCATCCTGACTCAGAAAAAGGAAGGGGATGGAAACGGTGGAACCGAAGGGAGAAAATCGCTCCCGTCCGGACCGGCGCTCCCGTAAATGCGATGCTCGTGTTTTCCGACCAAGGAACTACGGAGTTTGAAACAATAATCTGTTGCACAATCACGATGAAAGGATGGGTGCAATGAAAAGCAAGAGGACTTTTTTTCTGTTGATGGTTCTCCTGTGTGTAACCTGGGCATCGGCGCAGATTCCGCTCACGATGAACTATCAGGGCGTCCTGAGAGACGGCTCCGGGAACCTGGTTGCCGACGGCGACTACTCGTTGGCCTTCAATATCTACAACGTCTCGAGTGGAGGAAGCTCCCTGTGGACGGAAACGCATTCCGTGGTTCCTGTAAGCAACGGTGTCTTCAGCGTTGTCCTGGGGAACACCACGCCGTTGAGCCTCCCCTTCGACATTCAGTACTATCTTGGAATTACGGTTGCCGCCGATCCCGAGCTTTCTCCGCGCACGGTGCTCACGTCTTCTCCGTACAGTGTGCGATCGCTTGGCGTGAGTGGAAGCAATAATGTCTTTCCACCAAGCGGCAACGTCGGCATCGGAACTGTGAATCCAGGGGCAGTTTTGAACACAGTCGGGCCTGATGGCTCGGATCTTCTTCTCTTGGAGCGGAGCGGGGTCACGGGAGGAGGTCTGCGTTTCCAGTATCAGGGCGGCGGTCATACGATTTCATCCCTCGATGCGGGGGGAATACAGCTCGATGCGCTGGGGTTTAATCCCATCAAGTTTTTCACAGACGGAAGCGAAAGGATGCGGATCGCGCCCGGCGGAAATGTCGGTATCGGGACCACCACCCCGGTGTGGCCGTTCGAAGTCAGCTATAATCCACCGACGAATAATATAAACCCTGTTGCATTGTTCAGAACCTCAGGTGCCACGACCTCGGCCGGCGCAATAAGATTCCAGAATACAAACAATAACGGCTGGAACATAGGCATAACGACAGGTGATGCGTTTGCGATCAACTACAATCTTAATATCTCGCAGGCTAGCGATTTGCTCAGGATCACTACTGCTGGCAACATTGGCATCGGGACGACAATCCCTGGCGCAAAGCTTGATGCGCAAAATCTACTGGGTGGCTCCACCGGGATTTCGGGGCAGAACACCTTCAGCGGCCAGTCCGACGGGAGGGGTGTTTACGGAAGAGCGGTCAACGCGGATGGATTTGGATATGGCGGGTTTTTTGAGGGAGGTTGGTATGGTGTGCTGGGAAGTGCACTAGCCGGCGCTTATACGGGGTCGGGCACTGGGGTCTATGGTTCAGCGTCAGGCACCGCCGGCATCCGATATGGCGTCTTTGGCACGGCATCAGGTTCGGGAGGGACTAAGTATGGCGTTTATGGTACCGCCTCAGGTGGAACAACGAACTATGCCGGCTATTTTAGTGGCGATGTTTATGTGACCGGATTTATGTCAAAAGGGGGTGGCGCTCTTAAAATCGACCATCCCCTCGATCCGCAAAACAAATATCTTGTGCACAGCTTTGTGGAAAGCCC